>NZ_JBFRCY010000081.1:0-10077 GCF_052113305.1 Terriglobus sp. YAF25 | reverse complement strand
GCCCGCTACCAATCGAGCGGCCCGGAGAGTTGAAGGGGGCCATCGTATGTTGTATCGGCCTACCGAGGAAGAGTGGCACGCGAGCCTCGCCAAAGCGGCCGTGCGACAAAGGCCAACACTCAAGCGCGGCTGGCAAGGCTTGTGTCGGTTTGCACCGGAGCGTTCATTCTCGCACCCACCGGGCTTCCTGACCATCTATCGGTCAGACCAGTTTTTTACACCAATCTGTCGGCGTATAGTGCCGCATCAAAGCAGTTTTTGAGCAATCCCTGGTTGAAGCCGATTAGGGGATGGCGGTGAGGACGTATGTTTCGCCGGCCTTGGTTTCGAAACTGATCTCAGCATTGTCCACCCGCTTAAACATGACGCTCTTGCCGCTCGAAGTGCGAACCGTGGCGCCTGCAATTGCCGGATAGCGCAGCTTGAGTGAACCACCAACTCGAGAAAGAATCTCGAAACGATCCGCATGTCCATTTGACCAGTTTGCGGAGACCTCGAAGGCGCCGCGAGCCAGCAGGCCGCGATAGCTGCCCTTCGGCCACGCTTTCGGAAGAGCGGCCAGAGGAGCGACGACTTCCTCATGGCTTTGCAGCAACATCTCGCCGACTCCGGCAGTCACACCGAAATTGCCGTCGACCTGGAAGAGCTTCGTCGTCGTGGAATCTCGATGGTTATTCCAGAGGTTGTGCATCGCATGATTCGCCTGCCATGTGTGATAGCACGCATAGGCTTGATTACCGTCTCCGGTACGTGCCCATGTGGCCAACCGCTGGGCCACCGCCCAGCCTGGTGTACCGGTGGTAAGTCCGCGGCCTTCCAGAGAAACCTTCGCTGCTGCTAACCAAGTCGGCGATGTCGAATTGATCAACTGCCCGGGATAGAGCCCAAGGAGCTGAGACATATGCCGGTGATGAGGCTCCCCAATCGATCCGTAGGTAGTTTCCTCGCGATATTCCTTGATCTGCCCTGAATCGCCGATCAGAATTGGGTCGAGCCTAGGCAGCTGTGCCTCGAGAACGGGAATCAACGGGTCGTGGATGCCGAGGGCCCGAGCCGCCTCGATCGTATCGCGATAGCTTTCATAAATCATCTGCTGATCAAATGTCGCGCCCACTGTCTGCAGGCTGTTGGCATTTTCCGGTGACGACGATGGCTTGGCGAGCAGCTTGCCATCAACGTCCTGCACGAAGCGCGACAGGAAGTTCGCTTGTCCACGCATGGCCGGATAGACGACTTCGCGGAGTAGTTTTCTATTTCGCGTGAAATCGTAGTCGTCCCAGAACAGCATCGTGGTCCATGGGCCAGTGCCGAACCCGGAATGACTGGTTTTACCGCTACGCTCGTAGGGGCGCATGGAATTGCCCAGCGCCCAACCGTTGTCACCGTCGGTAGCTAAGCCGGAAGGGTGATATTGGGTAAGGTACTGGTTCGCCAGGGCTTGATGGGCAGGAAGATAGGCTCGATAGAAATCAATATAGGGATCAAACAACTCCGGAAGGTTGGTGTTGAACGCGAGCCAGTAGTTCATCTGCTGGTTCACGTTGTGCCAGTAGCCTGCTGTCCAGGGAGGATCCTGATAAACATTCCATAGGCCCTGCAGGTTTGGCGGCAACGCCCCGGACCGAGATGAAGAGATCAGCAGGTAGCGGCCGAACTGGAAGGCGAGCTCGTCCAGGTAACCGCTTGATTCACCCGATCGAACTGCATCGATCAGTTTGTCGGTGGTGATCGACGGCATCGGAGTGTCGAGGCTGAAATTTACCCGGCCATAAAGTTTTGTGTAGTCCGCTTCGTGCCGCGCCAGCAGATCGTCATAACTGCGGGTAGCCGCTGCAGCAATGGTGTCGCTGACCTTCTTGTGGGGATCGGGAAAGCCCTTGAGCTTGTCCAGCCGATCGGTAGCCGAGAACACCTGGGGATTCCCGATCTGATAATTGGTGCCAATGGCGATCAGAATGACGGCACTGGTTGCACCCCGTACGCTGATGGAGCCACCGTCAGAATTCGCTGCGGTCAGCGTTCCACCCTGAGGGATCACCTTGAACTGTCCCTCGAACTTGATTCCGTAATAGTCCATCGTTCCTGCAAGGGTGATGGTATTGCCGTCAGCCTTGACCGCGCCGTGCTTACCGCGGTTGTCGTCTTTAGCATGGCGGAAGTCGGCAAGATAAGGAATTGTGGGATGGAGTGTGAATTCCAAAGCGCCGGCCTTCGAGGCGCGCAGGCGAATCACGAATACCTTGTCCGGGTAGCTGGCGAAATATTCCCGCTGGTAACCAATACCCGCATCATCGTAGGAAACATGAGCGGTAGCACTGTTCAGCACCAAGTCCCGTGAATACTTGCTGGGCGCCGTGTGCGGAAACTCCAGAAAGACCTCGGCAAAGTTATTCAAGCCGCCGATCTTCTCCGTTGGAGCGTCCACCAGGCTGTTCTCGGTAATCTGCAGCCGGTCCTGCTGTACGCCGCCAAACAGGTTCACACCCATATAGCCGTTGCCCAGCGGCAACGACTGACTGACCCATCCCTCGTTGTTATCGACAGCGGGATGGTCATACAAAAGTCGTAACGGAGTTCCCGCGCGGTCGGCAGGCGCGGTTGCAGAACCGCCCGCACGAACWATCTGCGAGAGAGCGGCGGGTATTGGCAGCAGGGTAACAACAGCTAAAACGATCAGCCGCATAACAGATGATGTCCTCTTCAGAAGATTCGGAAGATCAAATCGGCAAGCCCACCTTCTTTACGGGCTCGCTTGACTTCGTTCAACGTAATTCACCTGTGAATTGTACGTTTCACCAATGATTGAAATCTAGCGACGTCTCACTCACTTCCAGGTGCTTCGCCGAACGATCGCGACGCGCACAAAAGCTGGGGTCGGTGAAGGACGTCCAGTCGCATCTGCGGCACTCAAGAGCCGACACGACGGCAAACGAGTACATGGAGGAGCTGCCGGAGAGTGTGAAAGAGAGATGGTCGGAGCGGTCTTCGAAATGCTCACCGCAGGGTCAACCAGCCGGCAACGTAGGAAGGATGCGGCCGGTACAACCGGTTCAATTTGGCATCAAATGGCATCAAGTCCATTTCGCCACTGCCTGTAAGTGATTGATTTGATGGTGGGCACAGCAGGATTCGAACCTACGACTTCCACCGTGTGAAGGTGGCACTCTACCGCTGAGTTATGCGCCCTATAAAGGGTAGAACCGGGCCGCGGACTGCCGCTCACGCCGCCTCGATGACCTTATTCAAGATACCATTGACGCCCTGATGACGCCACTGGCCGCAACTGGCATCTCAAACGGTAGAATAGGCCAACGGAATGCCGGAGCCACGATCATCCAAATTCCCGGAGGAAGGCGCGCAACCTCCTGCCGAGGACCGTGTTCAGAAAGATATGGGCACGATGGCGCTCAATCCGGACCTCCATACCGTCACCCTTCCCGACCCGGCGGTGACTGGCATACAGGCCGATTTTGCGGCCAACGACGACGTCCAGACCATGCTGGCGCTGAAGGCCGGCAACGTCGCCGCCTTTGACATTCTTCTGGCCAAGTACCGCAAGCCAATTGTGAGCTTTATGTATCGCATGGTGCACAACCAGGCGGTCGCAGAAGAGCTGGCGCAGGAGGTCTTCCTGCGGGTCTTCCGGTCACGTGAGACCTATCGCGCCGAAGCTCGTTTTTCGACCTGGCTGTACCGCATCGCCACCAACCTCGGCGTGAACTATGCGCGTGACACCAAGCAAGAACGCTCTGCCCCGACGGTGCACCTGGATGAGCCGGATCATGAGACCGGAACCATGCCCGATGTCGCGGATGACACGCCGACGATCGAAGCCGATCTCCTCAGGGAGGAACGCATGCAAGCCATCCGGCAGCATGTGATGGCTCTTCCAGAACGGCAAAAGAACGCCGTTTTGATGCACAAGTATCAGGGAATGGACTACAAACAAATAGGCGAAGTGCTTAAACTGTCTGAGTCCGCTACCAAATCGCTGTTATTCCGCGCCTACCAGACGTTGCGCGTGAAACTGAAGGATTTCGTATAAGGCGCTTCGGCGCCGGGATGAAACTGTTATGAACTGCCATGAATTCCAAAACGAGCTAGAAGACCTGGTACTCAACCCGGCAAAGGCTCCCTCGCGTGCAGCCCAGGCTCACCTGTCCGGTTGTGAACCGTGCAGCGTTGAGCTGAAGGAACTGCGTGCGACATTTGCGGCAATGGACGCCTGGACGGCGCCTGAGCCTTCTCCCTGGTTTGATACCCGCGTGAACGCCCGCATCCGCACTGAGCAGCAGGCTGCTCCGGCCGGATTCCTGGAGCGTTTGCGCGCCCGCTTGCTCTATAACACCGGAGCCCAGTTCCGCCCGATGATGGCCGGAGCCATGGCGCTGGTTCTGATGCTGGGCGGCGCAGGGGTTGTTACGCAGTTGAAGTCCACGCCTCCGGTGCGAGCCGCAGTGGTTGACGACCTTCAGATTCTGGACCACAACGACCAGGCGATCCAGGAGATGGATCTTCTGGACGACTCTTCCCAGGACGAAGACGGGACTCCTCAGACCTAGGAGCCCGTACCGCATCCTTTTCTTGAGTTTTGGGTCCTCCTTAATAGAAAGGGATTGCAGACTTTCTATGGAAGGCATCTCAGGCGTGTGGCCGGGAACCGAAAAGTAACGCGGGGCGTGATATTTCACTCTGGCTTTTACCGCGAAAGTTGCTATCGTTGGACGCGTAGGGGTACCACAAGTACGGAAATGAACTGCTTAGGCACAATACGGAGCGTGACGCTATTAGCCCTGACGGCTGCTGTGGTCATGCCAGTATTGGCTCAGCAACGCCGCCCAGCGCCGCAGCGGCAGATGTCACCCGCCGGAGGCGGCGGTCGTGGCGAACATCTTGCCCAGTGGATGGACAAGCACCGCAACCTCACCCCGCAGCAGCAGCAGAATGCTCTGCGCAGCGAGCCCGGTTTCCAGCAGCTTCCGCCGGAGACCCAGGCACGGGTGATGGGCCGGCTGGGTCAATTGAATGCCATGCCTCCGCAACAGCGTGAGCGTGTCATCAACCGTGCAGAAGCGATGGAGAAGCTGGAGCCGCAGCAGCGGCAGCAGGTCCGTGGCGCTTTGAGCCAGCTTGGAGCATTGCCGACGGAACGCCGCCGGCTGGTGGCGCGGGCCTTCCGCGACCTTCGCCGGATGCCTCCGGAGCAGCGGCAGAACACCCTTAACTCCCCTGCTTACCGTGACTTCACGCCGCAGGAGCGCTCTACGCTTAACAACCTAATGCAGGTAGAGCCGATGCTTCCGCAACAACCGTAGAGGTTGATGCATCCAATGGATGTCAGTCGGTACCGCGACCGCTCAAACTTGACCGGCCGAAAGTAATCGATTATCGTGCAGAAGATGTCTCATTACGCCATCCACGCTTGTTGTTGCCGCTGCTGCTGTCCGCAGCAGGCCGCCGTGGAATTGCGTTTCGGACGGTAGAGTCAGAATTCACAACCTGATTCCCTCCTGATCCTAGAAAACCTCCAATTCTCCGAGAGCCTGCGACCTTCCCCAGAAGTCGTGGGCTTCTTACTTTGCCCCGGAGAAATCACCCGAAACAGTTCACCAGCAAGGAAACCACCATGAATGCACGTCTTGTCACATTCGCCTCTGTTCTCGCCTTCACTCTGCCGGCCCTTGGCCAATCGGCGTTGACCGGCACGTGGGAGGGCTACTCTGAGATCCATGGGCAGAAGGTCCCCGTCAAGCTAGAGCTCAAGCAGGAATCCAATGGCGTGAAGGGCGCTTTTCTAAGCGGACCGGAACGCTGGGAAGCTACCAGCGGCTCGTCCACGGATGGGAACCTGCTGCTGAGCTTTGACTACTTCGCCCGCAAGGTCGACGCGACCGTTAAGGGCGACGACCTGACCGGCACCTTCGGCACCGCGACGACGAAGTATCCGCTGGCGCTGCACCGTGGCGCTGTGAGCAAACCAGCCACTGCCAAGGGGCCCGATATTCACGGCGATTGGGAGATTGCCGTTGGCACGTCCACCAAGGGCGAGTCGGCCTGGAATATGAAAGTCGAGCAGACACCTACCCTGATAAAGGGCGCCATCCTGCGTATCGATGGTGACACCGGCGGTCTGTACGGCAACTACGACGCCGAAGCGAAGCAGTATGTCCTGTCGCACTTCACGGCTGCCGGACCAGCGCTCTATACCCTGAAGCCGCAGGATGACGGCACCCTGGTGGTCACCAACGCTCTCAAGGACGACCAGCAGTGGACCGCTCGCCGTCCGGTTGACGCGCGCAAGGAGAACCTGGCTCCTCCCACGGCCACCACAGAACAGACCCGTTGGAAGGATCCGGCCCAGCCGCTGTCTTTCAGCTTCCCTGACCTGAGCGGCAAGACGGTCTCCAGCAAGGACCCGGAGTTCAAAGACAAGGTGGTCCTGGTAGCGATCGGCGGATCGTGGTGCCCGAACTGCCACGATGAGGCTCCGCTGCTCGAGTCGCTCTACAAGAAGTTCCACAACAAGGGTCTGGAGGTTGTAAGCCTGACCTTCGAGCAGGATGAAGATCAGCTCAAGAACCCGGTCCGTGTAARGGCGTTCATCAAGCGCTACAACGTGACCTATCCCGTGCTGCTGGCCGGAACCACTGACCAGTTGAACGAGAAGATCACCGGCGCCGAGAACCTGAACTGCTGGCCCACCAGCTTCTTCCTGGATCGCGAAGGCAAGGTACGGGAGATCCATGCCGGCTTCTCCGGCCCCGCGACCGGCAAAGCTCACGAAGAGCTGGTCAAGGAGACCACGGATCTCGTCGAGAAGCTGCTGGCCGAAAAGTCGCAGACGCTGAAGGCGAGCAACTAATAGTCTTTCCCGAAAAGGCCCACGCCGGCATACGCCGGCGTGGGCCTTCTTCAATTCCGGAAGAAGTTCTTCGCCAGGAAGATCACGTTCGCCGGGCGCTCGGCCAGACGGCGCATGAAGTAGGGGTACCACTCCGGGCCGAAGGGCAGATAGACACGCACGCCCCAACCCTGCTTCACCAGCGCGCGCTGCAGGTCGCGTCGCACACCATAGAGCATCTGGAACTCGAAGGCCGTCTTCGGCAGCTTTGCTTCGATGGCAAATCGCTTCAGCTCTTCGATAATGCGTTCATCATGCGTTGCCATGCCGCAGAAGACACCACTGGTCATACACCTCTTGGCGAGCTTGAGGTAGTTCGCGTCGACATCGGCTTTCTCTGGAAAGGCCAGTGACGCCGGTTCCCTATAGGCGCCCTTGCACAGCCGGATGCGGATTCCCTGCCCCAGCAGCCGTTCGACATCCTGTTCAGTGCGGTAGAGATAGGCCTGCAACACAGTGCCGGCAGCGCCGTACTTGTGGAAGAGACGCTCGGTCATAGCGACTGTCGCCTCCGTATAGCCGGAGCCCTCCATATCAAGGCGCACAAAGTTCCCGACACGGGCGGCCTGCTCTACCAGTTCGCCGACCACCTCTTCGGCCAGCAGCGGATCGACATCCATGCCCATTTGCGTCAGCTTCAGGCTGACATTGGCCTTCAAGTTGCGCTGGGCGATCGCGTCAAGCATCTGCGCGTAGAGCCTGCCGGTGCGGCGGGCGTGGTCCTCGGAGAGGACGCTCTCACCCAGAGCGTCGAGCGTAACGGACATCCCGTGCCGGTTGAGGTCTTCGCAGGCTTTCAGAGCCTCGTCCAGCGACATGCCGGCGACGAAGCGGCTGGACATCCGGCGGCCAAGGGTGGAGCGCTCAGAAAAAGCGCGCATCTGTTTGTTTTGGGACAGTGCGATGAAGAAACTGCGAAGCAAGGTCTCGTTTTCCCTCTGGTTCCTTTGCAATGTAGCCTTCATGGCATTGCTTTGCAAGGGCGCGGGATTGATACACTCGCATCTGTGCGTGTGAAATCGCTGTTCCGGGCTGCCCTTCCTGCCATGCTGGTACTCCTCGCCGGTTGCAGGCGCGGCGCCTTTCCGGAGTACCCGGCAAACTATCGCGAATTTGCGTATGTCACCAACGGCGCGGCCAATACCGTCACCGTGCTGGACCTGGTGTACCTACGCCAGGACAAGGTGTTGCAAGTAGGTCAGTCGCCCTCAGGCATCGCCGTCAACCCAGTACGGAATGAGGTGTACGTCGCCAATGCAGGTTCCGGCACCGTCACGGTGATCAATACGGAGCTGAACCGTATTGAAGCCACCATCGGCGTACAGCGCGGTCCCTACTCCATTGCGGTCTCTCACGATGGAAAGCGCGCCTATACGGCCAATTCGGGATCGAACTCGGTCTCGGTCATCGATCTGGATACGCGCCGGCAGATCGCTGTAGTCGGCGCAGGCGAGAAGCCGGGTGTCGTGGTGGTAGCGCCGGACGACCGCGCTGTCGTGGTCACCAACCGGGAGTCGGGATCGGTCTCAGTCTATGCCGTGTCCACAGAACAAGCCGGCCCTCCGCTGAAGCTTCGCAGCACCTGGAGCAACTGTCCCGGCGCGACAGACGCTGCCATTATCGGAGACTCGACCAAGGTTTTTGTCACCTGCTCCTCGAACCGCCAGGTGATGGCAATATGGCTCGCTGCTGACCCGAATGAGTGGCGCGGCAAACAGGATCCCTCGCTGCAGCGGGATGCATTCTTGACCATGCTGGACGTAGGTGAGACGCCGATGCAGATCACGCTCAAGCCAGATGGCTTTGAACTGTTTGTTTCGAACTTCGCCTCAAACACGATCTCTGAGATCTCTGGCTGGACCAATGAAGTGAGCAACACCTTTCCCATCGGCACGCATCCCGTTCACGGTGTGATCAGCAGCAAGGACAACACAAGCTTCTGGGTCTCAAACTTCGGTGCGGATATGCTGAGCCTGTACAGCATCGATGATGGGAAACGGGTCGGCAGTGTCCGTACCGGTACAGCACCCGATGCTCTCGCCTTCTCAAGAGATGAACACCTGTTGCTGGCCGCTAATTCGAAGTCCGGCGATGTCGCAGTGATTCGCACCGTTGGCCGCAATGGTCAGCCGGAGCTTTTCACCATGCTGCCCACAGGTGCACAGCCGAATGCCATCGGAGTGAAGGCATTCAACGTGAAGTAGTCTCCGGTTTAACGCGCGGATTTTACGGACGCTTGCTGGACATTCGACTACACGAACATTGGACAAAAGCCAAAGGGCGATGGCCGACAGTTTCGACTGCTACGTCGCATTCCATGCCATCTAAAAAGCGGCGACCTTTTTGAAAGCTGGAGTCTGGTCGTGACGACGCGTCCTGCCTTGAACTTTCGTCCCTTTCGCACTATGGGCATTTCAGGAACTCGGCTACCCACCTCTCTTCGAGTTTTCTATGGCGCGATTTTTGGAATCGTGCCGCTCCTCCTCACTCTCCTCATGCCTCCCACCCACCGGTCTCCTTACCTGTTTGCCTATCCAGCGGTTGTGTTGACCGCTTGGCTATGGAGCACTGCCGGGGCGGTCTCATGCGCGGTCGTTGCTGGAGCTGTGTTGGAGCATTTCATCTTCTCCGCGCGTCGGATCGACTTGGCGCCAAGCGCCTGGATCACCCGCGAAGCTCTTTTCATAGCCGGGTCCCTGTTGGTTGGATTGCTGACAAGACACGCCGCCCTGCAACGGGAACGCATTGCGACATCAGCCTGGACGGTTGAGGTACGTGGTCTGCGCGCTGAGAAGGCAGCCGAGATCGCGGAAAAACAGGCGGCCGAGTTGCGTTTAGAGAATGAAGCTCGCGTTCGTATGGCTCTCGACGGAGCCAATGCCGGCATTTTTGAATGGGACATCGTCGGTAACCGCTCAATCTGGTCTGACGGCTTCTATCGCCTCCATGGACTGGAGCCTGGCGGCATAGCTAGCTATGAAATTTGGAAGCAACAAGTCCATCCTGATGATGCCTCTCGCGTGGAGGCCGATATCACACAAGCTTTGACTGGCGTTGGAAGATTCTTCACCGAGTATCGTATTCGCCGGGCCGACGGAGATATCCGCTGGGTCGCCCTCGAGGGAAATACGGCTGCCGGACCGGATGGAAAGGCTGCGATGATGCGTGGATTTTGC
>NZ_JBFRCY010000080.1:0-9866 GCF_052113305.1 Terriglobus sp. YAF25 | reverse complement strand
GAGTCCAGCACCGATGATCACCAGGCCGGCATAGAGAAACATGCGATCGGCATTCGCACTTCGCGCATATCCAAAGAAGAAGGCGGCGACGATGTTGATGATCAAACCGACGAAGGTAAGCGTGTTCGGGGAGATACGGGAGAGCGCCAGACCGTTCACGATCTTCTGCAGCAACCAGCCACAGGCTCGTCCAAATGCACTTGTCCAGGTCATTGTGTTACCGCTCTCTAGTCTAAATGCCCGCGGCAAATGAGCCAAAATCGGGCCACCGGACGGAAGCAGATAAAGGCGCGCCGCTCCCGTTGGAGAACCGCGCTCAGCCGGTCCGATCTATTATTCCGATGCTTCGTGAATCGTAGTGAGCTTCAGGATCTCCAACTCGCGCTTGCCGCTGGGAGTAACTACGGTGGCGACATCGCCGACTTCCCTACCCACCAGAGAGCGGCCGATTGGCGAGGTTGTCGAGATCAGCCCCTTGGACACGTCCGACTCCTCGCTGGTAACCAGCTTATAGGTCAGCTCTTCGTCCTTACTGGAATCAAAAACGACCACGGTAGAGCCAAAACCGACCTTGTCGTTGGGAATATTCGCCAGGTTGACCAGCGACAACTCGGCCATACGCTTCTTCAACTGGCCGAGGCGGGCGTTCACAAACTCCTGCCGCTGCTTGGCCATGTGGTACTCGGCGTTCTCGCTCAGGTCGCCAAGGGCAACCGCCTTCTTGATCTCAGCCGGCAGCTCGGTCGTCAGCTCGTACTCCAACTGCTTGATCTCTTCTTCGAGCCTCTTTTTGATATGTTCGGGCATTTCGCTTAGAGCCTTTGAAATGAAATAAGCGCTTCCCCGCGCGCTGTTGGAACCACGCGTGGGCAGCGCCCGCATGCGGCTAGTCCTTGGAAACCTGATTATACGACGGGGGGCGTTTCGCGGGCCGCCCGGTAAGCCTTCTCGGCAAGGTAGCTTTCGAGCAGAACGACAGCCGCCACCTGGTCCAGCACCTCTTTGCGGTTCCGCGTCCCATAGCCTGCCTGGTTCAACCGTTCGTGAGCCTCGCGGGTCGTCAGCCGCTCGTCGAAACAGACCACGGCAATGCCGGTAGCCTGTGCAACAGCCGTGGCAAACTCCCGCGATGCGAGGGCACGTTTCCCTTCGGTCCCGTCCATATTGAGCGGCAGCCCGGCAACGATCTCGGTGATCTCATGCTTGCGGACAAGACGAGCGATGTTCCTTGCATCGTCTTTCAGCCGGCTGCGCCGCAGCGTGAACAGAGGCTCAATCGTCACCCCCAACCGGTCCGTCATGGCGAGACCGACAAAGGTGTCCCCGATATCGATCGCAAGTATGCGAGAAAGCTGCGGCTGCGGATCCATATTTGTCACTTTAGAGCGTTTTTCCTGTTGCTGGGTATCCCGGGAAAAGCGTGCATTGGCGTTTTCATTGCGGAAAACGCCCATAGATGCACAAGCCCTCCACTACTACCCACAAGAAAAATGCTCTAACCCTCCGGGACCTGTCACCCAACCCTTCCGGTCCCGGTCACTTCGTTCCACTCGCCGCGGAAAAATCTGCCGCCCGTCCCCCTAATTTTTTCGTCCCGGCTGCCGATAACAAAGTTGAAATCACGTGAAATCAGAGGTTTGCGCTTTGGCCCAATACTTGCACCACTATCCCCAAATCCGGCGAAGGAGAATGTTTAGCTGCATGATGCGCAATCCTGCGACGGCTATTTGCCCCAACTGCCGCCAAGGCCACTTCAACCGCCGGGGGACGGAAACGGCCCTGCAACGGTACTTTTGCCAAATCTTCCGGCTCTTTCCGTGGGCGTGTTCTCAGTGTGAGTACACCGTCTACAGCCGGGATCGTGGCCATGTGCGATACACCCCTAAGGTGGACGGTCTAACCCCAGCCGCAGTCAACGATCGGGTCCTGCGACGTGAACGGTCAGACTCCTGGGCGTAATCCCCAACGCCTCAAAAAGAGATTGTTGTCAGCGTCCTCTGGAAGGGTCAGAGGAGTTGCTGACATTTAAATCGAGATGCACTCCCGGCATCTCGGGGACATAGCAYTCCCCATCGCGGGCGTACGTCTTCGCGCAGCTCGCCGTATTCTCGGGGCGCCGTGGAGACTGGGCAAACTGCCACACCGTCGCATTCGGAGTTCCGCTGTCGCTTAGCCTCGGTGCGTTCAACACACAACCGGGCGCAGGCCCAGCCGGAGCGCAGGTATCCTGCCACACCCACAGCACGACCTCGTGCAGCTTAAGCTTCTTCACCCAGGTGGAGATATCTTCGGCCGTGGTGATGTGGACACCACCACCCTCATCCACCGGCTGTCCGCTGCAGTAGACTCCGGGGGTATATCCCGCGGCTGCCACTGCCTCTGTCCATCCCAGCGTGTAGGCGCGCTGTTCTTCGAACAGGCGTCCCCCCTCTTCCAGGTCCAGAAAGATCACTGCACCTGCGGGGAAACCTTCACGCTTCGCGGCCGCAACYGCCGCAGCACCTTCCCGTTTGCCCAGTTGCTCAGGCTTAACACCGCGTGTCGCGGCAGCCTTGATCTGGGCGTCTCGCTTTCCGTTCCAGAGGATCAGAAAACCATAGCCCAAGCCGCGGATGGTCTCGCGCTTGCCGCCCCAGGTATTACGGGTCTCCCCGGGAGGATTGTTAAGCCAGTAGCCGGTGAAGGCGAAGCGCGATTTTGCGGCGCGCAGAGCGGCGTCTCCAGGATAGTCGTTGCGATCGAAGCCGAGCTTTCCCTGGGCGTGCACCAGCGTGGAAGCACCTATCGCCAGAGCCAATAGAACCCATCGAAACTTCCGCGAAATCACCCGCATATGCCCATGCTACCGTGAGCGCATGACCACTGCTGTCGCCGATCTGCGTTATCCCATCGGGACGTTTTCACGTCCTGAAACCATCACGCCCGCGCACCGTAAGGAAGCGATCGCTGAGATTGCCGCACTTCCGAAGAAGCTCACCGCCGCGCTCGGCCGGCTGAGCGAAGCACAGCTCGATACTCCTTATCGCGAAGGCGGATGGACAATACGTCAGCTGGTGCATCACATCGCTGACTCGCACCTGAACGCCATTACACGGCTGAAGCTGGCGTTGACGGAAGAGAAGCCCGTGATTCGCCCCTACGACGAGAAGGCCTGGGYAGAGCTGCCGGACGCCAGTCTTGACGTGGCCGTCAGTGTCGACCTCCTCAAAGCCCTTCATACCCGCTGGGCCACGGTTCTCGAATCACTCGACGACACTCAGTGGCAGCGCCTGCTGCAGCATCCCGAAGAAGCTGAGCCACGGACGGTGGAAGTGCTCACGCTGATCTACGCCTGGCACTCGAAACACCATGTAGCCCATATCAAGTTGCTAGTTGCTGGTTCCTAGTTGCTAGTTGTCGCTGCTGGTTGTTTTCCAACTAGCAACCAGCAACTAGCATCCAGCAACTGCTTTATTCAATTGGTTTCCGTATCCCCAGCGTCGCCTTCTTCCGTTCCTGCGGCTTAATCGCCTCGCGGTTTTCGGGGGCGTTGGGGTGAACGCCGAAGTCCCATACGCCAAGGTTGATCTCTTTCTCGTTGAGGATCTCCATCAGGGCGTACTCGCCGAAGTCTAGCTGCTCCTTTGGCGTGAGCTTCAGCCAGTGGCCGCCGGGTAGCATCTCGACCGTGGTGGGGATCACATCCTCCTGCCGCTTGGTGGTGCCGATCATCGAGATGTTGAAGCTGGAGACGATGCGCACATCACGGCGCACATCGCAGCGAACGATGACGTAGGTGCTCTTGTCCGATCCGCCCATCGAGACCTGCTGCTGTTTGGCGCCGTGAGTGTTGACCTCGAAGGCGTTCGAGGGCCCGTCCGTATCGTCGTCACCGACACGGATATACAGCGGGCCATCGGGCACATGCAGTTGGATGGGCGAGCGCGGGCCCTTCAGCTCCACAACCTGGTGCGAGGTAGAAAGCGGGTTAATGGCGGCCTTCAGGATGTTGTGCGCCGTCTGCTTATTCAGCTCTCCAGAGGACTGAACCAGCGGCACCAGCTCCGGCGTGCCGTGGAACGTATCCAAAGCAAGGGCCGAGGTGTCCTCCGGCAGACGCAGATTGGGTGCTACCTCAGGAGTCCTGGCGCGCAGGTCAGCCTCCTCCTTCTGGAGCTCGGGGTCGAGTTGCACCTTATTTTGTGCAGCCTGAGCAGCGCCGGGAGCGTGATCCTTCTGGTATCTCTCGGTCGCCTCCCAATCAATCAGGTTGGAAGGTATCTCTTCCTGGCTTCCGCCACGCTCAGCCGAGGTGTAGACAACGTTTTTGCCGGAGATGCGGTAGCTGGTCACTACCTGGTAACTGCCGTCTTTCAGGATGAGATGGGTGCGCTGGGGGCCGTTATAAGGCTGCTGAGCGACAGCCAGATCGCAGCTTAGGCAAGCCAAACCACTGCTCAGGCAGAAGATAAGGGCCAGGGAGCGCGACATTTTCGTATGTAGAAACGTCTTGAACATAGGCAGCCACACGATTAGACGTATCGTGTGTGCTTTCGCAACTGTGATACGGTCAGTGCTATGAGCATGCTACGACAGATCAATACTGGCGAGCGGCGCACATGGATGCGCTGGGTTGCCGTGTTGTGCATGCTCCTGATCATGGTGGCCAGCACAGTTGAGCTGTGCCACACGCACCCAGATTTAGTGAAGCAGTCGCGCGATCAGCGCCAGTCTGCACCCACCGATCATTGCCCGTTATGCGTGGCCATGCACTCGGCGCTGCCCAGTTCCCTGCATGTTGCTCCTGAAGCTGTGGAGCAGGTGGGTACGGTACAGGGACCCGCCATCGATACGCGCCGCCGTCTGCTTTGGGCGCATGGACTGGCCAGCCGTCCTCCTCCTTCCGTAACAACGTTCGCTCTGTAGGCAAGGGCTGCCATCGCTCATCAGCGAAGGCTCCCTTACATGGCGCGTTTTTCACCAGAAGACAGGAGTTCCCATGAAGAAGCTTTTTCTGCTCGTACTGAGCGGAATTGTTCTGCTTTCCGCTCGCGTATACGCCCAGGGTACGGCGGGCAGTGTCAGTGGCATTGTTTCCGATTCCACCGGAGCAGTAATCTCCGGCGCATTGGTCACCATCACTAACCCGGTCAGCGGTCATGCCCAGACCGCCACCACCGGCAGCGATGGCCGCTACACCGTCAGCAATCTTCCCTTCGGCCGCTACCACGCCAGTGCCGCCGCACAGGGATTTCAGCCGCAGGCCTCGGACGTGCAGCTGCGTTCCGCGGCCGCTGCCTCACTCGACTTCCATCTGGCCGTCTTTGCCGGAAATGAGGTCGTGACGGTCGAAGCCGATGCCGAAGACCTGATTAACCGCGATCCGGTTGCCAGCACCGCTATCGACCGCAGTCTCTATGAGAAGCTGCCGACCGAGAGCACAGCCGCTCCGCTCAGCTCGCTGATTACACTCAGCACACCGGGCATCGCCTCGGACTCGAACGGCCTCTTCCATCCGATGGGCGAGCACGCCGACACCACCTACTCCATCGACGGCCAGCCGGTCAGCGACCAGCAGAGCCGCGTCTTCGGCAACCAACTCAGCGTGAATGCCATTCAGTCGGTCAATGTGATTGAGGGCATTCCCCCGGCAGAGTACGGCGATAAGGCCAGCCTGGTGGTGCAGACCACGACCCGTTCCGGACTCGACTCCAAGCATCCAACTGGAACCATCTCGGCCAGCTATGGCAGCTTCGGATCGGCAACGCTCTCCGGGGCAGTCGGCATCGGCACCCAGCACTTCGGCAACTTCGTCAGCCTCGACGGCGTCAACAGCGGCCGCTATCTGGATACGCCGGAGTTCCGTCCGCTGCATGCGCACGGCAACAACCAGAACTTCTTCGATCGCTTCGACTTCAAACCCGACGACCGCGATACCTTCCAGCTCAACCTCTCTGCATCTCGCTCGTGGTTCCAGACACCAAACCAATACGACCAGGAAGCCGCCGGACAAGATCAGCGCGCCAAGATCCTGAGCTACAACATTTCGCCGAGCTGGACCCACGTGCTCAACCCCAGCATGCTGTTCAGCGTGAACCCGTACCTTCGCCAGGACAACTTCCACTACTATCCGTCGGACAACGTCTTCAACGATCTGCCGGCGACGCTGTCACAGTCGCGCCGCCTGCAGAACGCCGGCATCAAGACTGACTTCTCCTGGACCAAAGGCATTAACACGCTGAAGGTAGGCGCCAACTTCTACCACACCTTTCTGCATGAGGGCTTCTCGCTGGGCATCACCGACCCCAGCTATAACGATCCCACCAGCGCCAGCTATAACCCAAACCTTGCTCCCTACGACCTGACCCGCGGCGGCTCTCTCTACCGCTTCAACGGCCGTACCGATGTCAAGCAAGAGGCTGTCTACGCGCAGGACTCGCTGCTGTGGCGCGGTATCGAGCTGCAGCTTGGAGTCCGTGCGGACAACTATAGCGGCCTGAGCAGCCGGTCGATGGTGCAGCCGCGTCTCGGTCTCAGCTACCAGGTCAAGCAGACCAACACGGTACTGCGCGCCGGCTACGGCAAGCTGTTCCTGACTCCGTATAACGAGAACCTCATCGCATCGAGCTCGACCGGCGTCGGCGGCCTCTCCAACGGTGTCTTCGCCGCAGAAGCGTTGAAACCTGGCGGCCGCGACCAGTACAACGTCGGCTTCGAGCAGGGCTTCGGCAAGCACTTCGTCGTCAGCGGGGAGTACTTCTGGAAGTACACCGACCGTGACTTCGACTTCAGCGTATTGTTCAACACGCCGCTGGCCTTCCCGATCCAGTGGAAGAAGTCGAAGATCGATGGTTTCGGTATCAAGGTCAACGTACCGAACGTCAAAGGCTTCTCGGCTTACTCTGTTCTGGGTCATACCCGTTCCCGCTTCTTCGGGCCGGAGGTTGGCGGCATTCTGTTCAACGACCCCGGCGTGACCGATGCTACCGTCTTCCGTATCGATCATGACCAGGCCTTCCAGCAGACCACGCATCTGCAATGGCAGCCGAAGAAGGAAGGTGGATGGGCTGGCCTGACCTGGCGGTATGAGAGCGGTCTGGTCGCCGGCAATGCACCCTTCGCCACCGATACCACTAGTCCAGTGGATCTGACCTACCTGACCGCTGATCAGCAGCAGCAGATCGCGCTGACCTGCAACGGAGTGCGCGCCACGATGAACGCTCCGCTCTCGAGCTGCGCCCCTAACCTGCTTTCCTCACCTCTGGTCTCCATGCCGGCGCCGGGGACGGAGAACGATGACCGCAACCCGCCCCGCATCGCTCCGCGCACGATGTTCGATGCCGGTCTGGGATGGGACAACCTTTTCCATAAAGACCGAATCAAAACGAACATAAGCCTGGCAGTTGTGAATCTGACAAACAAGTTCGCACTCTATAACTTTTTGTCGACGTTCAGCGGAACACACTTTGTTTCGCCACGCACAATCAACGGGCAGGTGTCGTTCAACTTCTAATAGCCCTCCCCCGGTTTCGTTCGAGTTGCCCTCCCCCGGCACCTCAACAACGGTTGGGTGACACCACAGCGGCTCCGGAGCGAACCTCCGGAGCCGTTTTGTCTTCAGCGAAACCAGCTATAATGGATCGTGCACCCCTGCGGAGCCAATCCTGAACAACTGAATATGTGGAGGCGGAGATGTCAGCGAAATACATCTTTGTAACGGGCGGAGTCGTGTCTTCCCTGGGTAAGGGGCTTTCTGCTGCCTCAATCGGCAGCCTGCTGGAGGCGCGTGGTCTTAGGGTCAACCTCATGAAGTTTGACCCCTACCTGAACGTCGACCCCGGCACCATGTCCCCTTTTCAGCACGGCGAGGTCTTTGTCACCGACGATGGAGCCGAGACCGACCTTGACCTGGGCCACTATGAGCGCTTCACCCATGCCCGGCTGTCGCGCGACAACAACCTTACCAGCGGCCGTATCTATGAGCAGGTCATTACCAAGGAGCGCCGCGGCGACTACCTGGGCAAGACCGTGCAGGTGATTCCCCACGTCACCAATGAGATCAAGAGCGCCATGCGTAAGGTCGCAGCCGACTGCGACATCGCCATCGTCGAAATCGGCGGTACGGTCGGCGACATTGAATCGCTGCCCTTCCTCGAAGCCATCCGCCAGATGCGGCAGGATCTTGGACGCGACAATACCTGCTTCGTCCACGTGACCCTGGTTCCCTGGATCGCCGCCGCGCAGGAGCTGAAGACCAAGCCCACGCAGCATTCCGTTAAGGAGATGCTCTCCATCGGTATCCAGCCGGATGTGCTGCTCTGCCGCAGCGAGCGCAACCTGCCTCGCGACATGCGCTCGAAGATCGCCCTCTTCTGCAACGTGGAGGAGGCTGCCGTCATCGCCGCCCGCGATGTCGAGACCATCTATGAGCTGCCCCTGGCCTTCGCGGCTGAGAAGGCCGATGAACTGATCCTGAAGTACCTGCGCATCGACGCCAAGCCTGCCGACATCTCCAAATGGCGGGACCTGGTGCACCGCGCCCACAATCCCAAGGACGAGGTCCACATAGGCATCGTCGGCAAGTATGTGGAGTACGAGGACAGTTACAAGTCGCTGAAGGAAGCCCTGATCCACGGAGCTCTGCATCACAACCTGAAGCTGCGCGTTACCTGGATTGAAGCCGAAGGCCTGGAGACCGAAGACGCCAGCTATCGTGAGCAGTTGCGGGACTTCGACGGCATCCTGGTGCCCGGCGGCTTCGGCAAGCGCGGCATCGAGGGCATGCTCAACGCCATTCGTTATGCGCGCGAAGAGAGAGTTCCCTACTTCGGTATCTGTCTGGGTATGCAGACCGCCTGCATCGAATACGCCCGCAACGTCTGCGGTCTGGCCGGAGCCAACTCGGGCGAATTTGACCCCGCGACGCCGCACCGCATCATCTATAAGCTGCGCGAACTAATCGGAGTGGAAGAGATGGGCGGCACCATGCGCCTGGGCGCCTGGACCTGCGTGATGGAACCGGATTCGCTGGCCGCCAAAGCGTACGGAGCAACCGAGATCAGCGAGCGCCATCGTCATCGCTACGAGTTCAACCGCGAGTACGAAGGCTCAACAGGTGTTCACATAATAGAAAAGCACCGCGATAAGCGGTGCTTTTCTATTGCGGACAATATCGTCTTCCTAGCGGCCGGATAGAGCTCCCACCAGGTCCACCACATCGGCGATGACGCGGGTAGTCGGGTTATAGGCCACTACATAGCCCTCGTAGTAGCCATACCGGTATCCCGGGGGAGGCGGCTGCAGGCCGCTGTAGTAGGCCGGAGGTACCGTCTGTATCACATAGGTACGAGGGACTGCATAGCCGGCATAGAAGTTCGGGCGACGACGACTTTGCCACCGACGAGCATCCTGCTCGTAATATCCACGGAAGTGTTCACGCTCGTCACCGCGGAAGCGCCAGTCCATCTTTTTGGCCTGGCCCGGTGGGAGATCGCCGCGATCCATCTTCTTAGCCTGGCCTGGCGGGATTCCGCCGTCCATCTTTTTAGCCTGACCGGGCGGCAGGCCACCGTGACCCGGTTGCGCATATGCGGTAATCGCAGTGGCAGCCGCACATAAAAGCACAACACGAAGAGAAGATTTCAAGGGGGCGAACATTTTTCTACCTTTCTCCTTACTACTTTCATTAGATGCAATTTTCTGTTCAGCCACCATGAAAAACGCGCATCCAACTTCTTGCCATGGTTGAGCAACAGAAGCGAAGCGGACGGGCTGGGCGCCTCATTTTGGCGCTGGTCATTGTCTTTCTGGTGGGATCAGCAGCGATGATCCTCTATCTGCGGCATGCGGTGACAGGAGCCTCCGGCCGCATCGCTTCCCTGCTGCTC
>NZ_JBFRCY010000079.1:0-16111 GCF_052113305.1 Terriglobus sp. YAF25 | reverse complement strand
CCCTTGCACCTGCTCATTTGTGAGGGTTGCGAGGTCAAACGACTCCTCGATCATGCCGTCGACATGGGGAATCTTGAGTAATTCAARAAACCTGATAATCACGGCACGATGCTCGTGGAGTAGATACTTCTTCAGCAGATCATCCACGACCTGGTCTGGAAGTGACAGGGTTGCCGCCGTCCAGTTGGCCAGCCTCTCAATCGGAGTTTTGCGGACCGTGATCTCACGCATGTTTTTTGCTCTTGCGAGAGATGCGAAGAGGAACTGCTTCTCAACGCCTTTTGACTCAGCCCAAAAAAGTTTACAGGCAGCGACTCGGATCTCTTCCGGCAATTGTCGCCAAATACGATTTGCAGAAACTGACATCAGTGGTCCTCTCGTACGGTGAATCTGAAGGTTCAGCTTTGATGATAGCGATCGCAGGAAAAATTCGTATGGGGACGAGGGTCCCTTCCGACGGGTGATGTGTCACGACCGACGTCCAATCCCGTCAAAACGATATCAATGGATTGAACTCACTCGGAACGAAGTGCCTGCATCGGCTCAACTGAGGCTGCGCGCCACGCTGGGATGAGGCATGCAATCAAGGCAGCAACGAGCAGAACGAGCGAGACGGATGCAAATGCTGAGATATCCATGCGACCAATTCCATACAGCGTCTTCTGCATGCCCCTGCCAACGAAGTAGGCTCCGATGAGACCCAATGACAGTCCGATCCCCGCGAGAATAAGGCCTTCTCGGACGATCAGGGTTACGACCCGGCTTCGATCTGCTCCAAGAGCCATCCGAAGAGCAACCTCATGTGTGCGTTGCGCCACAGAGAATGACATGACTCCATAGACTCCGATTGCAGCAAGCACTAGAGCTACCGCAGCGAAGCAGACGAAGAGAATGAGTGTAAAGCGATCGTTTGAAAGAACCAGATCCCGGACCTCTTCCATTGATCGGGGCTGCGCCAAGGCGATTTCCGGGTCGACAGAGTGTATGGCAGCAGCGATGCTTTTGGTCATGGTGGCGGGATCATTGATCGTTCGAACACCGATACCCGCGGTCGACCAGGGTATCTGCCAGAAGGGGATCTCCATCTCTGGCCTATCCTGGCGAAAGCCACCGCTGCGAACGGTGTGATAAACGCCGATGATCTGCCATTCAACAGGTGGCCCAAGCTTGGTGACGCCGGGGATTAGTTGTTCTACCGAGACCCGCTGCCTCAGCGGATCACTGCCTTTGAAGTACTTTTTTACGAACTCCTCATTGACGACCGCCACCTTTACGCTCGAAGCCGTGTCCTGATCCGTGAAACCGCGACCCTTCACAATTTGGATACCGAAGGTTTTGAAGAAATCGGGTGTCACCATCCCAAATCCCGTATTCGGCCTCATGGAGGGATCATTGAATGCCGGCTGTCCGACGATGGTGAATGGCATTCCGAATCCCGCGCCGAAGAGAGGGAGACCCGTCATGGCGGAGGTCGAAGTGACCCCAGGGACAGCGCTGACCCGGTCAAGGATCTGTCTATAGTAGGCAACGATCTTCTCTGGGTCTTTCGGTCGGGAGTCGGGAACGGGAAGGAAAAATGTCAGAACATGATCGGTGCGAAGACCAAGGTCGACGCGCAGGAGATTGAGAAAGCTATGAATCGCGAGACCTGCCCCGGCCAACAGCGCTAGTGCCAACGCAAATTCTCCGATGACAAGACTCTGCCTCAAGCGATGTCGGCCGCTACCGACTCCTGTGCGGTTGCCTTCTTTGAGCGTTTCGCCTGGATCGACGCGGGAGGCATACCAGGCAGGAGCGCTTCCGAATAGGAACCCGGCCAGAGTTGTGGCAATAAGCGTGAAGAGAAGGACGGGCAGATTAAGCGTGAGATCAGCCTCATTCGGCAGAGTTCCTTCCGGCATGATCGCGATGAGACCGCGAAGCAACGCATAACCAATCCCGACACCAAGCAGACCGCCGGTTATCGCCAAAAGCAGGCTTTCGGTGATGAGCTGCTCAAAGATTGTTCGACGGCTGGCGCCGAGCGCCGCTCGCACGGCCAGTTCTTTCTGTCGCGCAAGACCGCGTGCCAGCAGCAAGTTGGCGACGTTCACGCAGGCAATCAGCAGAATGAAGGCGACGGCTCCGAGCAGGAGCCAGAGCGTCTGCTTGCGTTCGCTTGGAAGGAAGTCATTTTTGAGAGGTTCGACAAAGACTCCCCAGCCCTTATTGCTCTTCGGGTTGTCCTGAGCAATATGGAGGGCAACGGAATCCATGTCCTTTTGCGCTTGTTGGACCGTCACTCCCGGCTTCAGGCGGCCTATCGAGAGAAGCCAATGGAAGTCATGATTGAGTTGCTCCGGTTTGAAGACGAGAGGCACTGCGAGCTGGTCATTACCGCGGTCATCGACGCCCGGCGACAGCACGCCCACAACGGTATATGGCTGGCCATCGATTCGCATGGACTGACCAATAATCTTGCGATTCTCGCCAAGATGCATCCAAAGCTTGTGGGTAAGAATCACTACGTGGTTTTTGCCATCGACGCCTTCTTCCGCCAGGAAGTCTCGACCAAGAAAGAAAGGTCGTCCGAACATGGTGTAAAACCCAGTTGTCACCTGTCTTCCATCGATGTTTTCAGGCTGTTCTTTGCTCGCGATATTGAAGGAGCTTCCAGTAAAGGCATGGAGGTCCCGAAGCGTTGAATTTTCCCGCCTCCAATCGGCAAAGTCTCCTGCGGAGATTCCGTTGTGGAAGCCTTGAATTTTCGACCAGACGACGACCAATTGATCGGGTTCTCGATACGGAAGACTCCTGGAGTCTCACCTGGCATTGGCACCGTCGTGGCGAAGAGCTTCCTCACTCCAGCTCAAGTGAGCTGGATGGAGCTGTTAAATCGGCAGATTGAAGAGTTGGTGGTAGAAGCCAAACGGCTCTTGATCGATGTAGATGAGGTCACCGCAGCTATTGAGAAACACTGGCAGCGCTTGTCACAGCATGAAGAGGCCCATGGATGACGGTCGTTGCGCCGGCAATTGAATCCCGTCAGTTGAGTAAGCGTATTGGAAAGAACATGCTGCTTGCGCCGCTGGACCTCACGGTTCCGCGTGGAGCTATCCGGTCCGGGACGACAGAGATCTGCTCGACGAGTTACAGCTTCCGTTGGATCGCTGGATCAAACACCTCTCCCGGGGGAGTTAGTGAAGGCCCTGCTCTGTCGGATACATGTCAAGAACTCAGCCTGCGAAAGGTGGCTGAAACCGATTACAACGCAGCTCGGGAGGAAGAATTGAATCTCCGCCAGATCTGGCCTAGAGAATGGACGAATCCCGACCCCCGCGATGGGCGCTTCCACGGGTTACTTTCCGGAGAAGCCAGGCCCTGCTGGGAAATGCTTGCGGCGATCCGGTAGCCATAGCGGGGGACCGTTTCAACGTATTCTCTTCCGTCGGGCATCTTACCTAACGTTAGCCTGAGAAGATAGATCGTTTGGACAAGGGTATGGTCTTCCACGTCGGAGCAAGGCCAAGCTTCGCGCAGCAGGGTTTCTTTCTTTACCGCATTACCTTCTCCCTGGAGCAGGACGCGAAGCAGGCTGAGTTGCTTAGAGGGCGCAGGAATAATCTGCACTCCGCGGGATAGGGTATCGGGAGCGGTCTCGAAAATGTAGTCACCGAAAATATAAACACTTCTCACGGGCCTTCTCCGCGGAGGTCGAAGTGATCTTTCAGGTTCCTTTGTAACGCGAAAGAGATCATAACACGTACCTACTGTAAAAGACATTTTTGTGCTGTTTTCGCCGGGCATCGATCGCTCTGAACAGTAATTCAATGCAACCCGGCTTGTTAGGGGGATGTAATACACACTGGAAAGATCCTTCCTGGCAGGAAATTTCTCCAAAAAGGTAAATTCGAGCTTAGTCAACGAAAGCTATGGCTGCATTCTGGTGTCTAATGGCTTCTATCTCTATAAGGGTCATAAGCCCTAGCTCAGGGAATAACTTATGGACTAATAGTGAATGGAATACTGGCGCAATTTGACGCGAGCAAAACCTTGAGCAGAGTCCCGGGGAAGGGCAGAAAGCCTATCCGCGCGCGGAAATATCGGGTACAGCGAGGACTGGACATTTCGCCACATGTAAGACCTTACTGAGCGTGCTACGCGGAGAGTGGTCTGCCAGGGCCAGATGATGGCCGGTCCCGGTAACAATAAGGGTCGCATCGCAATTGTTTTCCATGGCCAAGATCTCTTCCGCCGGGTCGCCATACGCGAGCTCCATGTGAGGACGGCACCACAAGTCTGCGGCTTCCGGCAGTAGAAACTCGAGTTGCAGCCTGCTTGCGGTCTCACATTCTTCGCGGCGGCCGCCTGCTACAGACTCCTTCTTCTCCATGGCGTGAAACATCGTGAGCATCGATTGGAACTGCTCGGCCAGCGCTACTGCGTATGTGGCGGCGCGTGTGCCGGTTGTAGTCAGGTCGGTCGCAAAGAGGATTGAGCGAAATAAATTGGATATTCGCTGACACCTGGGTCCTGCTATAAGCACAGGGCAAGGAACGTGCCTCATGACGCTTTCGGCCACCGATCCGAGTGCGATGCGAGCTATTCCCAACGAGGCATGGGTCCCAAGTACGAGAAGGTCGATCTCTTTCTCTCGGACAGCTCCCAGAAGCACCTCTTCCGCACCACCGAACGCAACGACTTTTTCGATCGGCGCCACGTTTTTCCGATGCGACCAGATAGCCTTGTCGAGCTCCTCTTTCGCTGACTGGACAAGAGCGTCGACCGCCTCCGGAACAATGCCGGCCGAGGCCATGCTGGGCAGCATCAGTGAGATGGCATGGGCAATGGAGAGATGAGATCCGAACTGTTCCGCGAACTCCAATGCGATATCGAATGCCAGCTGCGCTGGCTCAGAAAAATCGGTTCCAACGAGGATTCTCTCGAAGGAGATTGGCGAAGCTGTCAGATGATTGCCGGACGGTTTTTGAGATCTTGAGATGGTCATTGCCGGCCCTCCGGAGAACGCGACGTCACACTACCGCAGTCGAGGGGATGCTGCAGTGATTGAGGTCACATCAGGAGGGGCCGATTGGACAAGGTCCATGCAGGCTGAACGAGAGTAAGGGCGCATGGAGCTACCGGTTGCGCCCTCTTTTTCGAGGTCAGGCAGCCAAAAGGGGATCAGGCCTTGAGATGGTTGAAACGGTCGATTGCAGGTGCTGCGCATCATCGTGCAAGGCAACATCTGCTTGAGACACTATGCCGATGCAGGACCCGAGCTCGTCGACGACAGGGACGCGGCGAACGCGATGCAGACGCATCTTTTCTTCGCAGACGTCGAGGGGATCGTTGGCCCGGCAAGTGATGGGGTTCATCGTCATTACATTGAAAACAGGGACAGCCGCATTCCGCCCCATTGCAACTAGTTTCATGGCGAGATCGCGATCGGTGACAATCCCGATGAGATGCCGGCTGTTTTTATCGCTGACAACCGGAATAGCGCCCACCTGGTGCCTTCGCATAAGTTCGGCCGCGCGTTGGCACGATTCCGTCGAAACACATGCCACGACAGACTTACTCATTGCATCCTTTACTGTGATGTTCATATCAGATAGTCCCTCCCGCATGTCAGGCCCTATGATTTCTACAGAACAATTGGCGAATCTGTGCAACTGCCTGAGGCGCGTCAGGCAGTTTGCTACGGTTCTTCACGTTCTAGCCATGACCATCTTTCTTTCGTGGTATTCATATTCGTCCTGAGACGCGCCGCGTGGATGTGATACGGGTCACCGTTCCAGCGACCGACGGACAAGTCTCCACCTTTCCGCATTTCATGAAGCCATGCGCATCGGATTTTGATCGAGAAGTGCGACTACTTCCTGATCGGTGGTCTGTCCAAAATCCTCGTAGAATTGGCCCACTGCATAAAAGTCAGTAGGTTCACTTACAACAAACAGTTCGTCAACCTCGCTGGAAAGCCATGCACGGGTAGATTGCGGGGCGACGGGAACCGCGACTACCAGATGCGCAACGTTCATGGAACGAAGCGACCGCACCGCCGCCAGGATGCTCGACCCAGTCGCAATTCCGTCATCGACGAGGATGACTGTCTTTCTGTGGAAGTCGAGTGAGCACTCCTCTTCTTCTTCCTTCTTAAATGAGTGAGCAGGGCGCCGCCTGTTCCTACGATGATGAAAAGAGCGCCAAGAACTGTGACCAGGATGAGAATGAGCGTCTGCATTGACGGCCCCCTTCTGGAGGGGAGGTTCTCCGGATTAGGGCTACCTGTAAGTATCCGCGATTCAGACACAAAGGAAAGTGACGCCAGTCACAACTGGCTGGTTTTCCCTGGTGGTCTCGGTTCCGCCTTAGAGCATTTTCCTGGGGGTGTGATGTAGGGTTTCCGGGAGCTGGTCAACCAAATCGCTGGACATTCCTTCAACATGGGAGGGGTCAATACTACGCTTCGGATTTTCCATAGAACCAGATCCGCATGACGCTGGAATGCAGATCCCGTCTTTTGGGATCTCCTGTTTATTCCACAGTGACGCTCTTTGCGAGGTTGCGGGGTTGGTCGACATCACATCCGCGCTCTACAGCGATGTAATAGGCGAATAATTGCAGCGGAACAACTTCGAGGATGGGCAATAAGGCTTCCACGGTCGATGGAATGAAGATGACGTGCTCGACGAGCCGGGAGATCTCCTGATCGTTTTCACATGCGACGGCAATAACGCGCCCATTGCGCGCTGTCACTTCCTGGATATTGCTGAGGGTCTTTTCGTACTTGAGTACACTTTCGGGATCATTTGGATCTTTTGTCGCAATACAAACCACCGGCAGGGTTTCGTCGATCAGTGCGTTGGGGCCATGCTTCATCTCGCCCGACGGATATCCCTCAGCGTGGATATAACTGATCTCTTTCAACTTCAATGCTCCTTCCAAGGCAATGGGGTAGTGGATCCCACGGCCAAGGAAGAGAGAATCCTCTGCACGGTAGAACGCCTTCGCAAGCTGTTTGCAGACAGGGGCAGCGGTGCGCAGAACCGCATCAACCTGGTTGGGCAACTCCCCCAGCGCCGAGAGAAGGCGGCTGCATTCCTCGCCGCTCAGCGTCTTGCGGATCTGTGCAAGGTAAACCGAAAACAGAAACAGAGCTGTCAGTTGTGCCGTAAAAGCCTTTGTACTGGCAACGCCTATCTCCGGACCGGCGTTGGTGGAGATTGATCCCAGGGCTCTGCGGGGAATGGCGGATCCGATAACATTGCAGACCGCGAGCGTGGGCATTGTGTGTGCGATCATCTCAGCCTGCGCGGCGAGTGTATCTGCAGTCTCTCCGGATTGGCTGACGAGGATTCCCAGATCAGTCTTTCCTAAAATCGGTGTGCGATAGCGAAACTCGCTTGCGTAGTCGACCTCAACGGGAAGACGCGCAAGGCGTTCGATCATGAACTTCGCCACCAGGCCCGCATGCCAGCTTGTGCCGCAGGATGCGATGACAACACGTTGTACCTTGAGAAGTTCTTCTTCTGACAGCTTCAGATCAGGCAGGCTGACTAGGCCCGTGGCCAATGAGAGGCGGCCTCTGATCGTGTCACGGACCGCGCGGGGCTGCTCATAGATCTCCTTGAGCATGAAGTGCGGGTAGCCTTCCTTCTCAGCCTGGGTTGCATCCCACGCAACATATTGCGGCGGCCGCGAGAGAGCATTGCCTTCGAAGTCGCTGAACTGCACGCCGGCAGGTGTCAGCACGGCGACATCGCCATCCTGGAGGAAGGCAATGTTGCGTGTATGGTGAAGAATGCCCGGTATGTCGGAAGCGAGAAAGTATTCGCCGTCTCCGAAACCGATTACAGCCGGCGGGCCGCTTCGGGCTGCGACCAGTTTGCCGGGATCATGCGCAGAGAGTACACCGATAGCGAAGGCGCCTTTCAACTTTCGCACCGCACGGCGAACTGCTTCTTCCAGGGGCAGAGGCGCCGCAGAGCCCGGCGCATCATCCGCGTCGAAGAACTCCTGTTCGATCAGATGAGCAATGATCTCTGTATCGGTCTCTGTAACGAAGACATGCTCCTTGTCCTGCAGATCCCGCTTGAGGGTGAGGTAGTTCTCCACGATTCCGTTGTGGACAACAACGAGGGAGCCGGAGCAGTCACGGTGAGGATGTGCGTTCTCTTCTGTGGGGCGGCCGTGTGTGGCCCATCGTGTGTGTCCCAGGCCATAGCTGCCGGTTAGCGACATACCGGCAACCAGAGCCTCCAAATTGCGAAGCTTACCGGGTGCACGATAGACAGACAGATCGCCAGCACCATCGGCAAGTGCGATGCCGGCCGAGTCATATCCTCGGTATTCAAGGCGGCGCAGACCTTCAATAATGACAGGGACAACAGGTTTCGGGCCGACGTATCCGACGATTCCACACATGAGGTCTCCTTACTCAAGATCCCGTGATCTTATGTAGATGGGCCGCACTCCCGGCGGCGTTAGGCTGTGTGTTTGGTGATGGTAAGTGCTTCCCGCTCAAGGAACCATTGCACCGTTTTTGCGATACCGTCTTTGAAGTTGCTAACGGGGGCGTACTTGAGCGTGCGTTTCGAAAGACTGAGATCAGCTTCAGAGTGCTGAACGTCGCCGAGCCTTGGCGCCGTATAGAGCGCTCTCTTCTTGAAGCAGAGGAAGTGGGCCAGAAGATCGTACGTCTGGTTAAGGGTATGACTCTGGCCCGTACCGATGTTGAAGACTTTCCCGGAGACCTCAGCGGCAGGAGTAGTGCAGGCCAGGAGATTCGCAGAGACCACATTGTCGATGAAGGTGAAATCCCGGCTCTGATTGCCGTCACCAAAGATCAATGGAGATTCGCCTTTGAGCATCTCAGATGCAAACTTCGCGATAACGCCGGAGTAGGGAGAATCAGAACTCTGCCTGGGGCCAAAGACGTTGAAGTAGCGCAGGCACACGCCCTCCAGCCCATAGACATGCCAGAAGCTACGGACGTAGTACTCGCCTGCAAGTTTCTGTGCCGCATACGGAGAGAGAGGATCCGGCAACATCTCTTCATGTTTCGGCTGCGACGACTTATTGCCGTATGCGGAGGACGATGCGGCATAAACCACTCGGGAAACGCCTGCATCCCATGCGGCCATGAGGACGCTCAGGGTTCCATCGACATTGGCAACATGCGTCGAGAGAGGGTCGCGGACAGAGCGCGGAACGGATGCGAGTGCTGCCTGGTGAAGAACAAAGTCTACACCCCGGCAGCACTCGCGCAGGCGGCTGGTCTCGTTTACATCCATGACGCGGAAATCGAGGTCCCGAATGATGCCATCAAGATTATGAACGTCACCGGYGGTAAGGTTATCTACGCCGATCACCTCGTGCCCTTGTTGTAAAAGTTCATGCGCGAGGGAAGATCCGATAAACCCTGCTACACCAGTGATGAGATAACGTGCCATCCTGCCCACTCCTAGGCCATTCTGAGAATCGCGATGGTTGGTGCATTTCAAAGACCATCGCGGGCCGGTCCAACGACGGCCCTTCAGGTTCACAATTTCCGCAACTGGCGTACGGATGCGTAGAGAGCGAAAGGACTTGCGACACCCGCTAAGCGAATAATCCACGGGCAGCACTTTTGTAAAAGTGTGCAAACCGTTGCATCGCAGCGGGAGCTTGCAGGCCCCTGCAAATCCCCGTTTCCTGCCCGTAATCCGCGCATAGTCGCCACTTTGAAGCAAGCTCAGGTTCTGGCTTCCAGCGTGCAGAGAAGCCGGATGACGGTGACCTGCGCCTCATAGGGCCGACGGATCCACGGGGAGGAAAGAGTCAATGCAGAAGATTCAAATGCTTAATCTCGAGCGCCAATATGCCTCGCTTCGCGAAGAGATCGACAGCGCGATTGAAAACGTGCTGGAAAAGCAACATTTCATCCTCGGACCTGAGGTTGCCGCTCTTGAGTCGGAGGTGGCGAGCTATTGCCAGGTGGGGCACGCCGTGGGTGTCGCCTCGGGAACCGATGCACTGCTTCTGGCCATGAAGGCCGCCGGAGTTGGCCCCGGAGACGAGGTCATTGTTCCGGCTTTTACCTTTGTTGCCACGGCGGATACTGTGAGTTTGCTGGGAGCGACACCAGTCTTTGCCGACATTGATCCAGTTACCTACACCATGGACGTGAAGGGGCTTGAAGCACTGGTAGGTCCGGCGACAAAAGCGATTATTGCCGTGCACCTCTATGGACAGGCGGCAGATATCTTCGAGATTGCGAAGTTTGCGCGTGCGCACAATCTTGTCTTTATTGGGGACACGGCGCAAGCACTCGGCGCCAAATATGCCGGAGATGCGGTCTGCTCGTTTGGCGATTTCGGATGTCTGTCCTTCTTCCCCAGTAAGAATCTCGGCGCTTACGGAGACGGCGGCATGATCGTGACCAAGAGCGCCGAACAAGCCGCATATCTGCGAATGGCGCGTGCTCACGGCAGCGCGAAGAAATATAAGAGTGAATTTCTTGGGTGGAACAGCCGCCTCGATGAGATTCAGGCGGCGATCCTGCGGGTCAAGCTCCCACATCTCAATCGATGGAACGAACAACGGCGTGAACGCGCCGCTCTCTATCACCATGTGTTACGGAATATCGATGAAGTCGTCCTTCCGGAGACCGTCGCGGGACGGACGCACGTGTTTCATCAATATACGATCCGGGTCCCGAATCGTGACGCGGTGCAGACCGAGCTACGCCAGTTAGGGGTGGAAACTGCGGTTCATTACCCCATTCCGCTGCACCTGCAGCCCATGTACGAACACCTAGGATATAAAAAAGGCCGTTTGCCAGAGGCGGAGAGGGCCGCCGGGGAGGTGCTCTCATTACCGATCTATCCCCACCTGCTTCCTGAAGAGATCCACTACGTCGGTGAAGCGTTGAAGCAGGTCATGGCAAAACCCGAGATGCGGACCAAGGTGATCCTGGCACGGGTGAGCTGATATGAAGATTTGCGGAAAAGCATTGCCTCCGAGGGCGGCGCTGCTCCTCTCATTGGACTTTGTTGTTCTGGTGATTGTGGCGCCGCTGCTCTTTATCCTGCCGCTGGTCGCGGGATCGAGCAGCAAGCCCATCGGTTCGGTTCTGCTTGGCCTGCTGCGGCTGATGCTGGTAGGGATTGTCTGTCAGGTTATCTTCTACTATCACGACCTCTATAACCTGCAAACAGTTCGAATTCCCAGAACTACGATTGTGCAGGTTCTGCGTGCCTTTGCTCTCTTGTTCCTGCTGCTGGCAGCGGGAGTATTCCTTCTTCCCTGGCTGACTCCCGTGCTGTCAAAGGTGTTGCTGTTCGCCGGCTTTCTTGCGCTTGTGACGCTGGTTTCGAGAAGACTGGCTCTGCCTAGCAACCGGCAGCGAGTCCTTGTTGTTGGGGCCGGTGATGAGGCCGCGGAGTTACAGGCAATTGTGCTTTCAAGTCCGGAATGGAATATGGAAGTCGCCGAAATTACACCGCCTGCCATGCTGACCAAGGTGCTTCAAGGGGGGAAGAGGGCAGGCGAAGGCTTCGAACGTATCATCGTGACGAACGTGAAGGCGCAGTCTGACGACAACCTGGAAACCTTGCTGAGTTGCAAGATGGCCGGTATGGAGATCGAGGACGCTCAAGCCTTCTTTGAGAAGGCGACTGGAAGAGTCCGCGTCGATCATTTGAGTGCGGAACAATGTATCTTCTCTGACCGCTATAGCAATCGGATAGGGAAGCGGTTTGCGAAACGGATCTTCGACTTTCTGGTTGCCGGAATGCTGTTGGTTGTTACGAGTCCGGTCGTTCTTATCGTTGCATTGGTGGTTTATCTGCAGCAGGACGGTCCCGTATTTTACCGGCAGCAGCGGATCGGGCTTTTTGGAAAGCCGTTCAGCATTCTGAAGTTCAGAACGATGTCACCGGTCACATCGGTCCAGAAGACCGGATGGGCGGGGAATGAGACACACCGCATTACGCGGCTTGGGAAGCATCTGAGGAAATATCGTATTGATGAGTTGCCGCAGCTCGTCAATGTATTGCGCGGCGAGATGAGCCTGATTGGGCCAAGACCTGAGCAGCCTCATCTATGTGAAGTACTCGAGCAGCATGTGCCGTTCTACAAACACCGCCACTCGGTTCCTCCTGGACTGACCGGCTGGGCGCAAGTGCGGTACCACTACGGTTCCACGATAGAAGAATCAAAACGCAAGCTTGAGTATGACTTGTTTTATGTAAAACATCTTTCATTGTGGCTCGATTGTGCAATTGCGCTGGAGACGGTGAAAGTGGTCCTGGTGGGGCGGGGCGCTGTCTAAAAGAAAACGGGGAGCGCAGACTTCGCGCCCCCCGGTGCAGAGAGGATTTTATTGGTAGGCTCCCATCGACGGCGCAGAGCCTCGAGAGGCGCCTACGATGTCGATGGTGGAGGTTGTGCTTGTAGTTCCAGTCGACTTGGCGGGCGACTGTGACTGCAGCGCGAAGTTGCTGGTTGAGAGGAAGAGCGGGTTCGAGCCTATCGGCGATGAATCCCAGGATGGAGCGGCGCCTGCACCGTACCACAGGTTATGGGAGCCGCTGACATTCGTCGATCCACCTTCGACATAGGGCTGCGAACTGGATGGCTGTGAACAGATATTGTTCGTCATGTGTAGTCCGGCTCCGCCGCTCACAACACCAAAGCAACCGTTCTGGTTTCCGGTCGAGTAAGCTCCTGCATCGACAACGGTGTTGTTATAGACCTCAACGTTACCGCTGCTTGAACCTGCAGCAGGGTCAGTGTTGATGGCGATGCCGGCTTCATTGGCAACTCCATACGGATTGGAAGCAAGCGCAACATGTGCCACAACATTGTTATAGATTTCGACCGTTCCCTGTGACGGATTCACGGAAGCAAGTGCAATGCCGTCGCAATAAGAGTTGGTCACAACATTGTCGTGAATATGCAGATCGTACTGGTTGCTGCCGAGGGTGGCGTGGAACATAATGCCGCGGCAGTATCCCTTGAAGTTCTGGCCGACATTATTCCAGCCCACGTCGGCATGATTGACGTTACTCGAGAAGTAGACGGCGTGATAGGTCTTGTCGACGTTGCCACCGGTGTCGTGCACATTGTTGCCGTGGACAGTCCAGGTTTCGGATGGGTCAGTGGTTTCTCCAAGGAGACATGCCGTGCCGCTCAGGCCCGAGGGCGGTGCGGGGCAGGAGAGGCTGTTATTGATGATGCGGGCATTTCCAGCTTCAGCACCGATTGCCGAGCTTTGGCCTACGATATTGAGGTTCGCGATGGTGACGTACTTACCCCATCCGTGAACGCCATACGTAATGGAAGAGCTGCCCACGTTCACCGTTCCGCCGGGATAACCCACGATCGAAAGCTGGCTGGTCGGAGAGGAGCCGCCAATATCCGTCGAGATCGCCGACTTGTACCCGCGGCCGTCATCGAAGCTGACATCCGTACCCGGAAGCAGATAGATGACCGTATTACGTACCGGGGTCATCGAGTCGGACGAAGTGACAGAGTTGAAGGCTGCACGCCACGACTTGAAGGGCGAGGTGAAGCTGCCTGTGTTGGTATCGGCCCCATTCGGAGAGACGAAGACAATATCTGTCTGCGTGACCGTGAAGGGGACGCCATTCGAGGCCGCGCCATTTACAGTGACGACAATATTGCCGGTCGTCGCCGCACTACCGAGTTGCGCAATGATGGTCGTATCGCTCCACGAGCAGAGGCTGCAGTTCGTGATCAACTGTCCGCCGAGGGCGACGGTACTGCTGCCCTGAGTCGAGCCAAAGTTGCTGCCGAAGATGCGGACATAGACGCCGTTTCCGTTGTCTCCACCGGTGCCGCTGCCAACGTTCAGATCGGTGTAATTGATGTGCGGTCCTCCTCCCGACGATCCCGAGGAAGGAGCGGCATTGACCGTCACGACCACCGTGCCCGTGGTGGATGCAGTGGGAGAGCTGGAATCCGTGGCTTTGATGGTGAGTGCGGAGGCGCCCGCAGTTGTTGGCGTGCCAGAGAGCGAGCAGTTAGTCAGGGTGAGACCTGCAGGAACTGTCCCGCCGCTCAGGGTGCAGGTATACGGTGCGATTCCTCCGGAGACACCGATTGTGCCGTTGTAGGCGGAACCCACCGTCGCTGTCGTCGGCGAGGTGAGCGTCAATGTAGCAGCGGCGGCGGCTTTCACGGTAACCGAGACAGAGCCGGTCGTCGAGTTTGCAGGGTTGCCGGAGTCCGTGGCCTTGACGGAGAACGAGTAGGTTCCCGCAGTGGTCGGCGTTCCGGTGAGGGAGCAGCCACTAAGTGTCAGCCCTGGAGCCGAGCCGCTCACGAGCGAGCAGGTATACGGTGCTGTACCACCGGAGATACCGATCGCGCCGGTGTAAGCAGTCCCGACCGTGGCAGTCGCAGAGGGAGATGTAATCGCCAAGGAAGCAGCAGCAGCCTTTACGGCGACGGAGACAGAGCTGGTCGTCGAGGTTGCGGGGCTGCTGGAGTCGGTTGCCTTGACGGAGAGCGAATAAGTTCCAGCGGTAGTCGGCGTTCCGGTGAGAGAGCAGCCGCTGAGCGTGAGCCCTGGTACCGATCCGCTTACAAGCGAGCAGGTGTACGGTGCGGACCCGCCGAAGACACCAATCGCACCGGTATAAGCAGTACCCACCGTGGCGGAGACGGGCGAGCTGATAGTAAGCGTGACAGACGCTGCGCCGATGATGTTCAGGGGCACCGTTGCCGTCGTCGTGTTTGCCGGTGAAGCGGAGTCTGTTGCCTTGATGGACAGGCTATAGGATCCAGCCACAATCGGTGTTCCGCCGATGGTGCAGTTGTTGAGCGTAAGTCCGGAGGGCATGCTTCCGCCAGCCAGTGAGCAGGTATACGGAGCTGTGCCCCCCGAGACACCGATGGTTCCGCTGTAAGCGACACCAACATTTCCAGAGGATGGCGCGGTAAGGGCCAACGTTACTGGAGCGGCGGCGATATTGAGTGTGACCGGTCCAGTTGTAGCGTTGGCCGGACTGCTGGAATCGATTGCCTTGATTGAGAAGGTCGAGTTCCCAGCAGTGGTGGGTGTTCCGGTCAGTGAGCAACCGGTCAGCGTCAATCCATTGGGAATCGTTCCACTCGCCGGTGCGCAGGAGTAAGGTGCCGTTCCACCTGCAACCCCAATAGCGCCGTTATACAGTGCTCCAACGGTGCCCGATGGCGGCGAAGAAATTGTCAGTGTTGCTGGTGCAGCGATGACGGTCAGCGTGATCGATGAGGTTGCCGAGTCCGTAGGATTGTTGGAATCCGTCGCTTTTACGACGAGGCTCGTGCTGCCTGCGACCGACGGGGTTCCTGTGATTGTGCAGTTGCTGATGCTCAAACCCGAAGGAAGAGTTCCGCTGATCTTCTTCTTCCCCTGAGCCGTGGGTTTGGAGGAATCCGTTGCGCTGATACCAAGTGTGTAGACACCAGCCGTCGTCGGAGTGCCCTGAAGCGTGCAATTGTTCAGAAGGATGCCGTTGGGCAGAGTACCGTCGGTCATATTGCAGGTGTATGGACCCTTTCCACCTGAGACGCCGATGGATGCAGAGTAGCTGACACCGACGGTTCCTGAGGCCGGGGAGGTAATGTCCAACGTGGCTGCGTCCGCAATGGTGAACGCCAGGCTCTTGCTGGAAGCGGATGTGCCGGCCGCATCAGTGACTGAGAACACCAGCGAAGAGTTGGCGGCAGCAGTAGGGGTTCCGTTGATAGCGCAACCCGAGAGCGACAAGCCGCTGGGCAAGCTGCCGGATGTAACTGCGCAGGCATAAGGAGATACCCCTCCCGCGGCGCCGATTGCCGCAGTGTAGGCAGTACCGACAGCGCCAGATGGCAATGATGTCGTTGTGACAGTCAGCGTTGACGTTGACGCAGCAACGGTAAGTGTAAGGGGAGTGGATGTCGATGCCCCCGTGGCATCCGTGACAGTCACTGTAACCTCGGAGGTGCCCGCATTGGCAGGCACTCCACTGATGCTGCCTGTGGAAGCGAGTGTGAGACCGGTTGGAAGCGAGCCTGGTGAGGCAGCCCAGCTATACGGGGAAGAGCCGCCGGAGGCGGAAAGCTGAGTCGAATACTCTGCGCCTACCGTACCGTGTGGAAG
>NZ_JBFRCY010000078.1:0-15814 GCF_052113305.1 Terriglobus sp. YAF25 | reverse complement strand
GGCCGTCGGGGCCTACGCTGCGTTGCATCGTGAAGATGTCCGCGCGTTCGTAGCCATTGAGTCGCCTCTCTCGGGCTTTGGGCTCGAAGACCTKTTTGGCGCGTTCTGGCACTTCGGATTCCTTCGCTCTCCGTTTGCAGAAATGCTGATTCAAGGGCGGGAAGAAGAGTTCTTTCGAGCCTTCGCCTTCGGTGATTTCGTGTACCAGAAGAGTGCTCTTACGGAAAGCGATATCGATGAATACGTCAAAAACCAGATGCGCGCCGGCAGGCTTGCCGCTGGCTTCGATTATTACCGGGCGCTTCGCAATTCGAAAGAGTTCTTCGAGAGGACCGTTGCGCCGCCATGGAGTTTCCCGGTCTTAGCAATGGACGGCGATCACAGCATGTCTGGGCTCACGGCCAAATCATTTGCGCGCATCCAGCCTGGGCTCAAGTCAATGCTTGCACCCAATTCGGGTCACTTTGTCCAGGAAGAGCAGCCTGACTTCCTCGTCAGAACGCTCCTCGATTTCACCTCTGAGTTAAGGCAGGGGTAAAGCCGGCTTATGAGCTGAAAGGCCCAAGTAGTGTCGGAATCGATCGGTCTATTGGCAGTCCGACCGCTCAATTCTTCGACGTCGCCAGGCCCGTGACTAAGACATCCGTGTTGTGCGCGAAACGAAGACCGTAATAGCCGTCAGTCGATTTCAGTTTGCCGGCGCCTGTGAGGGCAGCTTTGTCGTAGCTGGCGACCACCGATCCATTGACAGCGCACGTCACCGTATTTCCTTTGACCGAAACGGAGATGTCCTGAGTTACGGGCTGGCCTCGCCCTGGCGCTTTGTGGACGGCACTGTTGCTTTCACCCAGCAGCCCATTCATTCTGAACGGCGTTGGTCCGAAGCCGCGTACGATAAACTTTCCGTTTCCAAAGGCTGCACAGTAAAGCTCGCTTTGGTCGGAAGTCCCCATATCGTTGCCTCCGATGAAGACGCCATAAGGATGTGCATGGGAGTTAAGATTCATGTACTTGGGCTCGTTGAATGTTGCTTTGACGGTGAAATCTCCAGAGGCCGTCGCATTCGACATCCAATACGTGGTTGCAGGACCCGTCGTGACATGAAAAGCATCGCCCTCTTGAATGAGCCTTGCATCATTGAGTGTCATGCCCGCTTTTTCCTCGGCGGCATCAACTTTTCCATTCCATCCCGGAACTTTGACCCCGCCATCTGTAACGGCGCGTGAACCTTCTACGGTCGGGCTGCCTGCGCCGCCCACAAACTGTTTCCTGGCAAGGAAGAGTGCGGTAAATAGGACGACCGCACAACCGATGATGATCTTGTACCTTCTCTTCATTGTTCGACCTCGTATTGGAATAGTGTTCTTGTGGACATCGCAGAGTCGCAGAACTAGCTCGATTTCGTTTTGATCCGTTCGCTAATCATTGAAACCGCTCTACGTGCGCTAAGGGCTGCGCCCTCCTGCCAGCCGGGGATGTGACTGACCGTATCGCCCGCGAAGTAAAAGGGGCCGTCATTCTTGATGACGGTGTTGTATCCGTCACTTCCGCCAAACGTGCGAATCCAAGATCCTTCGTTCCATTTCACGCGGCGCCATCCGCAGAAGACAGGCTTTGCGAGTTCCTTCCCGTGGCCCGGATGGAACTTCTCCACCACCGCCCGCGAATACGCGAACTTTTCTTCCAGACTCATATTCCAGAGCGGTGAGCCTACTTCCTCGCCGTATCCGCTAAGCAAAATACCGGTTTTGCTCATCAGGCTCGCACTCGGGTACCAAACGATGCCCGGCCCTTGCAGGGTGTACGACAAACCGCCGTAGATGTTGTAGTCCCTCTCCCAGAATCTTCGGCTCTCCCAAACCGTCTTGTAAAAGCCGAAAGGGACACTGCCCTCCACGACTGTTTTCACCTCCGGTGACAGATCGTTCGGAATCTTCTTCAGCATCTCGAACGGTAGAGCGATGACGCAATATGCGGCTTCGGCCTGCTTTTTTACACCCGCCTGGAGATATTGCACTGCCACGCCCTTGTCTGTTCTGCGAATGGCCTGCACCTCCGCTCTGTAATGCACGACAGGACCGAGCGATTTCGCGAAGGCATATGGAATTCGATCCATGCCTCCCACGGGCTGCATCATCGTGGCCTGCCAGTCCCAGGTCTCTTCCGTCAGCATGAACTGCCAGAAATTTGCATCGAGAAGCGTGTGCATATCGACCGGCTCTTCGACGACTCCATCGTCCGTTCCTGCCCCCGGAGCCGCCTTATATCCTGCACGGGGTGAGCCTCGATAGGCTCCCTTGGGATCGAGCGGACCATAGACTTTGAGAAACGCCATCATGCGTTCGCGGTCCTCCTTAGTTAGCTCCGCATCCAGGGCCCCGCCGCTGATGCTTTTAGCCAGCAATTCTGAGACATGACCACGCGTGTCGTTGATCGCCTTGCGTTGAAGCATCGGCGTGCCGCCGTTTGCTTTGTCGTTTTGTAAAAGCGTCGAGCGGGACGTATTGATCTCGACTTCCATGGGCACGCCGAGTTCGTGTGCATACTCAAGCATGGTCCAGTGAGTGCTGGGCAATCTCGCTGGGCCAAAATTCTGATAGTTGCCAGCCTCCCAATTCACCGTTTGCGTTGTGCCATCAACGAATTCGATCTTCGTGCCGGCCCGTGCAGTCCAGTTGCGACCGCCTGGACGGTCTCGGACCTCARGAAGAATCACGTCATAACCCAACTTCTTCATTTCGTAAGCAGTCACTAGCCCGCCAATGCCGCCACCCAGGACTATGACCTTCACACCTTTGCCAATGCCGGCCGAAGCCTGGACTGGTTGCACCTGTTCGCCCTTGGCTGCCATAAGACCAAGAGACTGCATCGTTGCGAACGCTGCGCTGTATCCGCCAGCCTGCCCAACCCTCATTAGGAAGTCACGCCGAGTAATCCCCATCGATTGCCCCTTTTCGTCGCCGTCATGCGGCGCTGATAGCTCCATCGCAACGCTGTTGCAAAGCCACGCGAATCAATTGAAATGCTTGAATGGGCTAATAATAGTGGCGACCGTTATCATTGTCAATGCTAGCGCTCGCTATTAAAAATCACGGCCACGCGTTAACCTCTATTTGCTCACGTCGTTATCGAGCTTCCAGCTTGCCTGCAGCTTCCTTACATAAAAGATTTGGCCCGTGTGGTACGCGTTGTGGGTGCTGATGTGCTCAATCGTTGGAGCGATTTCTAAGAGGGTTTGATCGTCTGAACGTTCGACCAGGTCTTCGAGAGAGACCATCACTGTGTGGAGATCCCGAACGATCTTGCTCCACTTTGAGGGATCGAAGTCATTGAACGTCTCATCATTCGTTTGCGGATTCCTGACAGGGTCACCCTTGAGCTGCGCGAGCGCATTCGAATTCCAGAACAAGAGATGATTTGCGATCATTCCAACGGAGTGGTTCGCATTTGGATTGACCTTACCAGAGGCGTTGGTAGGTACCCATTTGGCCTGTTCCGCCGTAAGGCCCGAAATCGCCGTGTTGAGGGGAAGGAACCATTCGGGTTGAGTATGGGTGGAGCGAAGTTGCGAGAGCAGCAGAGCACGAAGCTCCGCGACATTCGATTGTGCGTGCGGCGGGTTCTTCGATTGCGCGAAGGCAGTACCGGATAGAGCCAACGCCAAGAAGATGGACAGCAATCTGGCTGCGGACGTATGAGAGTTCTTGTGCATCTCGTCTCCTAGCGGTGTTTGAATTCAAGGAACAGATTCTTGAAGGGGAGCGTGTCGTACACATTTGCACTCGTCCGCAGTGCGTTGTTGGTGTTGTAGCGAGCTGGATACCACGCTTTGACCGCGATCTCCGAAGCAAGGAACGATGAGACGATTGCAGGGATGGAAGGCACCAGAGACGCAAGATGGAACCTGGGGCGAATCAATGCGGAAATATTCTCCATTTGAGGGACACTTCCTACTGAACAAATCAGTTGTTTGGGCTGAGGAGGGAGTAAATTGCCTACAGCGCAGAGTGTTCTTCGGCGACCGGGGTAGGCAGTCCCGGCTGATCGTTCAGCCGGTGATAGGTAAAGTAAGAGATGGAAACGACCGTGATTGGAATCACGAGCCTCACCCCTTGGCCGAAACCTTGAACGGCAAAATGGCACCATGCCGCTCCGACGAAGTCGAAGATGAAACCTGCATAAGCCCACTCCTTGAGCCTTGGATACCTGGGTACCAAGAGGGTGATAGCGCCGGCTATTTTCAGAACTCCGATCAAGTTCATGATGTAAAGGGGAAAACCTATCTCGCGGAATTTCGTAACCATAGTCTGCGTGTGCAGCAGATACGAGGTCCCGGTGAAGAGGAACACGCAGCAAAATAAGCCTGTGCTTGCCCAATACGCGATCGTCAAAGTCTTCAGAGTTTTCATTAGCTGCTCCTGAGCACTGTTTCTATGTAAGGGAGAATCGTGTCCGTCCACCATTCAAATCGGCGGGGACCTAATGCGTCGCTTTCGCTTCCGCGTACAGGGCCGATACAAAGCGATCGACACTATTGCCTAATCCAGCGGGCAATGGATCTGTCCCACCCGGAACCTTGGCGTCATATGGAGCGGTGAGGTTGGCTGCAATGACCTGCGGAAGCGAGCTTCCGTTCGCCACCATCGTCTGAACCTTGGCTCGAATATCGAGGATCATGTCGCGGTAGGCCTGGACGTCTGTGAGTGTGGGCAACGACCCATGCCCAGGCACGAGCTTTGTATTTGCATCAGCAGTGCGCAGCAACAGGTCAATGGCTTCGAGGGTCCCCTTGAATGAGGCACCGTGAGTCGCATCGACAAATGGATAGCCGTAGTTCCGATAGAAGTCGCCGATCATGATGACGTTGGCCGTCTCAAAGCGAATCATCGTGTCGCCGTTGGTGTGACCCGATGGAAGCGGGATGAGGTCAACCGTCTCGCCATCGAAATGGATCTTTACGGGAGCGCCAGCGCCGTAGGTCACAATGGGAAGACGTTCGGGATCTTTCCATGAGGCTGCGTCCCCGACTGCCGCGAGCACTGCTGGAGGAGGTGGCGTGACGAGTGCTTGCCTCACCTCTTCGCGGGCGAAGATGAGAGCACCCATCTTCGCAAAGTTCGGGTTCCCGCCAGTGTGGTCAGGATGATAATGGGTGTCGATCAGAAACCGGATCGGGCCGGGATTGATCTGTTTGATCGCGATAGCAAGCTTGTCGGAAAGAGGTGCGTAGGCCGCATCGACCATCAACACGCCCTCCGGCCCCGCCAGGATACCGATACGACCGCCTGCTGCCTCGGGATGGCCAGCGTCCGCGCCGGGCGAGCCGGTAAGGATGTAAACATTCGGCGCGAGTTGCTGGGGAATGAACTGGGCTTTAGCGTAGTTAATGCTGGGACCCTGGGCGACAACCAGTGCAGTCATCATTACCGCAGCAAAGGCAAAGAACACGTTCCTCAAAATGGTTTTCATGCTTTATTCGCTCCTTAGATCGAGCGCTGGAGCGCAATCGATCTGGACTTGATTACAGCTCCCTTTGAGGACCTGTTTCGTAAGCTTGTGTGAAGTTAGGTAAAGCAAAGGAGCTCTCAAGGCTTACTGCTGTTGCACTCTGAAGTTCGTCACAAGTACGTCTGTATTGTGTGCGAACCGAAGCCCGCATCGTTGGGAAGGCGCTGCATCACGAGGCGCAGTCCGCGTTCCCCAATGCACATTACAAGGGGAACGCACGCACGCTGACGTAAGGGTCTGTAAAGGTTTGTAAGGGGGATTGCCATTCGAGGTAAACGGTAGGAGCGGCGTCTCAGCCTTCCGCCAGCGAAGAATTACAGACCACGTTCATCAGGACAGATATGTACGAGTTCAAGAGAGAGCAACAACCACTCGTCCTGTGCCTCACCAACCCACCGGTTGCAGAGGAGGCACATGGACTCAATGCCGTTCGCCGTCAGACGATGCTTGAACCGACGGGGTTGCAATTCGCCTTCTGCATCATCCCGGCAAAGGACTTGATGAGAAGAGGCTGAACGGGGGGCCTTCATTGAGCCGCCTCAAGTTGATCTCGCAACATTCGCCGCGCACGGACCAGGCGGCTTTTTACTGTGGGTTCCGTCAACCTCAGAGTTCCTCGGACCTCGGCGATGGAGAGTTCGTCAAGGTAGTAGAGTTTGATGATCTCCCTATACATCTTCGGTAAGCGCGTGATGCATCGCTCAACGAGAGCCTTCGATTCTCCCACAGATAAGGAAGCATCGGGCGTTGGTCGAGAATCGCGCAACTCAGATTGGGGCCTGTCGTCATCGCCCGCCAGGTATTCATCGAGGGAGACCGAGCGGTCACGCTTGCGCTGTCGGAGGCAGATCAAAGCCTGATTAATGGCAATGCGAGTCAGCCAGGTTGAGAATTGYGACTGTCCCCGAAACTGGTATGGTTCCCGGAAGCGTGAGAGAGGCGGCGTTGGCTAGGACATTCATCGCTGTGTGTCGATTACATCGCCCACGGCAGCTTCACAATGTAAAGAGATGTTTGGATCGGTAAAGTTCAGCAGATGGGTTGAGCTAAGGGCAGGCGAATGGTCACAAGGAGACCGCGCCCTGATGGTGCATTTGAGGCTTGAATCGTTCCGCCATGAAGTCGGATAACCCGATCCGTGATTGAGAGACCCAGACCGACACCATCGTCGTCGGCGGCTCTATCAGAATCGATGACGCGATAGAACGGCTCGAAGATGTTGTTCAGCTCTTTTTCGGGCACGCCCTCTCCGTAGTCCCGCACCGTGATTGTCACGTTCGCGGAGTCAACCCTGTTCGAGCCGATGAGATGGATATCCACGGATGTGTTCGGAGCCGTATGCCTTACGGCGTTTCGCACTACATTCTCGATCGCACTCCGCAGAAGGCTGTAGTCACCCTGCATGGAGATGTCGGACTCGCTTGTGACAAGTACATGGCTCCCTGCTTTCTGTGCTTCAAAATCGGCATCCGAAGCAATGCTCCTCACCAGATCGCTCAGCGCAAGACCGGTGGGATTCAAAAGTGTAGACGTGTTCTCCAGCTTCGTGACCGTCAGTAGACGACTAATCAGTTCGTTCAGGCGGACTGTATCGGTCTGAATCCTCACCAGAGCGGCGTCCTCGCCGACTCTCCCGCGCAAGAGGTCAATCGCGACATTCATGCGCGTTAGCGGTGACCGCAGCTCGTGCGAGATGTCATAGAGCAACTGTCGCTGGCGTGAGATCACCCTCTGGTTGGTGTCGGCCATGCAGTTGAAGTCCTGGACAAGATCTCCGAGTTCATCACGTCTCTTCGTAAGCCGTTCGTCCGCTCGAACATCAAGCTGCCCGGCCGTAATCCGCTGCGCGGCCAGCCGCAAATTCAGGACCGGACGTGTCAAGAATTGCGCCAGCGCGTAACAAATCCACCCCGAAACAAGGATGGCAAATCCTCCACGGAAGAGAAGCGAGGGGATATTGCTTTGAAGCATTGCACGCGGCGCTACGGGGAGTTCAGACGCAAAGAAGACCGGCTCTCGATTTTCCTCCGCAATGCGTACAGCGATGCGGACGGTTCCATTAGGCATCGAGAACTCGGAACCCGCACCGCGTTGGATACCTCGAATCATTGGACCGAATGTGTCACATCGCGTTCCGGCCATTGTCTGCCCTGCGGTATCGAAAAGACACGCGTGAATTCTCACATCACGCGAGAGGTTTGTCAGATACGTAGTCCCGGCAGCGTGCCCCTGGTCTTCGGTGATGTGTGCGGCGGCGGTCCCAAAATAGCGCACCGTCTCGATTAGACCTTCATGATCCTGTGGACGTATCTGGCGATTCTGAAACATCACAATCGCTACGAGAGTGATCCCGGTTAGCAGGACCGTCGCCCAAAACCACAAGAAGATTTTGAGGAAGAGCCTTGTCATAGATTATTTCCGCTTGACATCGGAGTCAGGATGTAGCCGGTGCCACGCACGGTTTTGATCCGTTCGACTCCACGATTCGTGCTCAGCTTTTTCCGAAGATTACTGATATGCACATCGACGGTGCGGTCTGCGAAGCCGAGGCTACGTCCCATCGCTGCATCGGTTAGAAAATCCCGCGAGAGCACCCGCCCTACATTTCGAACGAGCACTTCGAGAATCGCAAACTCGGCGGTTGTGAGGACGAGGGGTTTTCCCTGAAAGCGTGCCTCGCGTCGCTCTGCATCGATTGCGATATCGTCCGCGTCGACGCGACTTGAGGTCTGGCGTCGCTCTTCGACACGCCGTAGGATGGCTCGAATGCGGGCGATCAGTTCTCTAGGATTGAAGGGCTTCGGAAGGTAGTCATCCGCTCCAAGTTCCAGGCCAAGGATACGGTCGATGTCATCTCCTTTGGCCGTCAACATCAACACGGGTACTGCGGATTTCGGCCTTAGCAGCTTTAGAACTTCCATGCCGCCCAAGCGTGGCATCATGATGTCCAAAATCACCAGGGAATAGTTCCCGGTGGTTGCCAGTTCAAGCCCCTTCCGACCATCATGGGCTGCATCAAGCTGAAACCCTTCCGACTCCATGCGCTCGGCCAAGAGCACAAAGAGCTCCCGATCATCGTCAATTATCAACAGCCGGCTCATGCGTTCACATTCAATCTCCAGGTCCATCCTAAGGGCGGAAGCCGTGCCGAGATACTGCCTTTACATACATTTACATTGGGCATCTCAGCACGGCTTCTCATGTCTCATTGCTACTGCACCGGCTTCATCGGAGCGGTAGCGAGGAGGCTTTCAAGAGGAAGCCAGGGTGGTCAGGGGAATAAGATCGTATGCCCCAAGCTTCGCCTTATCCAGCGGAAGCTCTTCGAGTATCTTCTGAGCGTCGTCCACAGATTGAATGGATGATCGTGAAAGGTGAACCGGCCTGCGAGAAAAAGGGCTAGTACCAAAGAGCGAGCAGGGTGCTGACAATCAGACTCCCCAGCATCGCGCCAACCTGGGCCGATGAAAGATAGTTCATGTCAAATCCTTGAGCAGTTTTGAACGGGTTGCTGAAAGTATGTGTTCCGAAAATTCCTTGTCGTCCACGGCGCGAGCCAGAATCATCGCTCCGACCATGGACGCAACCGTGGCGAGCATCTCGTCCTGGCGCTCCAGAGATGTTCCTCTTCTTTCCGGAAGCTTCTCTCCTAAACGAGTTGCGGCGCCTTTAACAATGCGGGTGAACGATCTGCGAACCGTCGCTCCCTGCCTCGGCATGTCCCCGCCCAGTGCCGCCATGAAACAACCCGAGCCGGGATTGTCCCGATGACCAGGCGTTAGATAGCGAGAGATTGCTTCTTCGAGACTAGGGTTGAGGCGAGCAACCATCGCACCTGCACGCTCGAATCCGAAGTCGAGCGCTTCCGCCAAAAGCTTCTCTTTCGAACCGAACTGGCTGTAAAGACTTCCGTGGGTCATCCCCGCAGCCTGACCGAGAGCGTCGACACCAACACCTGCCACCCCACGTTCCCGAAATAACTTCGCTGCGCTTGCCAGAATCAACTCGCGGTTCTCGGCGGCTTTCTTCTTGGAAATCTTCATTACGGACCTCATCCTTTTTGGTAGCGGCCGCTACCATTGTGCAATGATAGCTCGCGCCATGATTAGTTTGCTACCGCAATCTTTACAAACCTTTACAAACACTTACTCCACACAGGTGAGGGCAGATCGGACTTCAAAGGGAATGCAGACTCTCCTCATTCAGTTCGTGAGGAGTTCCTTATAGATCGGATGAAGGCTAATGAGCGAGACCGGAGCCAACGGAGGTGGGCCTTGGGAGAGTGTCCACGTCTGCCCTAATTGTGGATACGTCATCAATCTTGCGCTCAGGGATGACGACGTCAAATCTGGATGGTCCCGATCCAGACTTACGACAACTCCCGCGAAGCTGCGTGACGCGCATAGCGAATTCCCGTCGGATGTTCCACGGCTTCGGGAACAAGAACTGGGCTGGCGATGAATAGAAAACTATATTCCTGCCCGGAAATTCTTGTGTCGAGGACGGGCTCAAGGAGCTGACCTGCTGCGATTCCATATTTTCCCGCAACGAAATCTCAAGGATCGAGGCGCTCTGACGCACGCGAATAAGGAGGCCTCGCTAGGGTGAGTGTACCGGGACTGCCGCGAAGCTTTCCGACGAGATTCTTGAGAGCGTGCTTCAAAAGCTGAGTTCATATCTAACCCAATTGGCTAACCTGTGCGCTTCGTTTTGAATTCGATATGGAATCGCGTTTCGAGGCGTGGAACTATTCCTCCTTTTCAGAATTGGCGCTGGATGTCTGATCTCGTAGGAGATTCTGAAGCCGGACCTTCGTGGCTGGCCAGTCACGCATCGTGAAGGAATAATTCACGGTATCGCGAACGAAGCCATCCCGCATTACCATGTGACAGCGTAATACACCGTCGCGCTTGGCGCCGAGTCGTTCAATGGCACGCTGGGATCGCAGATTTCTTGCGTCCGTATTCAATTCAACTCTGTTTGCCGTGAGTACCTCGAAAGCATGATTGAGTAGCAAGTACTTCGCTGCCGTATTGATATGCGTCCTTCGGTATGACGCTCCGAGCCAGGTTTTTCCCACTTCGAGCCTCTTGTGCTCTGGCACCACCCGGTAAAGGCTCGTTGTTCCAACCGCCGACCGACTGGTTTCGTTAATGATCGCGAAGTTTAACTCTGTGCCGCGTTCATTGGCATCCATTGCAGCGCCAATCCAAGCCTCTAATTCGTTCTTCGACGCCAGATGTGCAAAGGTCATGTAGCGCCAGATATCCTCCTCCGGCGACCAAAGATAAAGGTCATCGAGATGAGAGTAGTCAATAGGCGAAAGGCGCACGGAATAGCCCTGCAAAACTACCTTTTGCAACGGCCATTGAAAGTGCAGATCGGAAGGATGCTGTGCCGGCATGTCGACAACCTGTCAGGTTTTTATCACAGGGAAGAGGCCGTCCGTATTCCCGCCCGGCTGGGCAGGAAGTTTTTATTGCCAGGACGTGCCAAGCGATGTTGCCGGGAGTTGAGATAGGAACCCGGGGATCGCTAAGCATCGGCTGTAGTCAGGGCGTTCAATAGGCTAGTAGGGGAAATCCAGCAACACCTTCTCCTGCCCCGTACTTCCTCTAGCGCTTTAGAAATTCAGACATCACAAGTATCGCCTATTGCAGGCCCATAGAGGTCGCGCGAATTATTTCTGTGGCAGTCCCACTGTTTTCCGCAACTCTCCTTGCGCAAGCGAAAGGCCAAGACTGGCTTCCATGGCGCTCGCAGTGGAGGCGCTGAGTTGCGCTTCGGCAGTGACCTGCTGTGAGGGAAGTGCTGCGTGCAACTCTACCTGTTTGCTCTTTACGCGCGCAGCTTCGGAGCGAACTTGGCGAACCTCCTCGGCAAGATGAGCGAGGCTCTGCATACGTTCGACTTTGTCATATGCCGCGTTGGCCTCGGCTTCAATGTGTAAGGCCACATCGGCAAGCTTTACCTCGGCCTGGCGAAGTTGAATGCGTGCCTTGCCAAGTTCCGCCTCTCGTTTACCACCGTCAAAGAGCTCGTAACGGAAGTTCACCCCGAAGACACCGAAGTTATGCACGAGAAAGGGAACACCGCTCTGGTAGTTGTAGCGCGCGATAGCGGTGAGGTCCGGGATGTAAGCATCGCGTGCTGCTGCGACACCGGCGCGAGCCTTTTCGACGGTGGCCTTTGCGGCGCGTACCTCGGGACTTTCGGTTAACGCCATGCGGATACCCTCGGCACGCGGCGGCAGGTCGACAGCCATATTGGCAGGGGCTTCGTCGAGCTCGAAGATCGTATTCACTGGCATGCCGAGCAGGTAGGCGAGCGTCATGCTGGTATCCGTGATGGAGAGCTGTTGTGTGAGTAGGTCCTGCTTGGCCTGTAGAACCCCGGCTCGGCTTTCAAGCTCGGAAACGTCGAGCGCCTCGCCGCGCTGCACTTGGTAGCGTGTCTCCTGCTCACTGGATTCGGAGGCCTTCAATTGCTGCTCGGCCGCGCGTTTCTTCCATTGTGCGATCAACACGCCGTAGTACACCTGGCGAACTTTCAGCGCGATGGTGTCACGTGCGTCTTCGAGTTCGATTTCGGCTACCTTCACTCCGGCGGCCGCGGCTTTGTTGCCATCATGTACTTTGAAGAGCTGAGTCATCGGTTGGCCCAGCGTGGTCAGGCTGAGGTAACTGGTGCTGCTCCCCTGACCGACGGTGACGGTCTCAATCGGAGTGCCGTTGCCTAGCGCGCCCTTGGGCAGCGTGACACCCTGCAGTTCAGTAATATGGGAAACCTGGCTCTCATTGCTGAGTTGCGGAAAGTAATGCGAGCGCGCCTCGTCCTTTTCATGTTGTTTGCCGACAACCTCGAGCCGTGCCAGCTCTACGGAGCGGTTCTGCCGCAGAGCCTGGTCGATCGCGTCGTTCAGCGTAAGGTGCACGGGAGTCTGCTGTGCGCAGGCAGGAACGGTGACCATCAGGGCAAAGAGATATCGTTTCAAAGTTGTTTCTCCTTACGACGGGTTGGCGGCTTTTGCTTCGCGGAATCCGATCTTCATTACTCCGACGCAGGCCAGGACGCAGAGCGAGGCGACCGCTGCCCATGCAATCGTGAGAAAGCAATCTGCAATACTGAGCGTGAAAGCCTGCTGGCGCACTTGTAACGAGAGCAGCGCACCGGCGCGAGCCGCAGCTTCAGAGGCGCCAGTCGAATGCGGTGTCATCCCGCCTTGTAGTAAGCGCAGACGATGTTGCGTTGCAGGATCGGCCAATTGCACATGCAGACCGAGCAGGTTGGAATGCGTCTGCTCACGCACCGAGATCCAGTGCTGCATGAAGGCGACGCCTATCTCTCCTCCCAGCAGGCGTACGGTCTGGAAGAAGCCGGAGAAGGTGAGCGCATTGATGGGCTGCTGGACAGCGCCGGAATTGACGACTTCGAGGATAATGCTGCCGACCAGACCGTTGAGCGCCAGCCCTTGTCCCAACGCGAGCACAAGCTGTGAGGGCCAGAAGCTGGAACCGGCCCATTGCGGATCAAGCTTTGCATTGAGAAAGCAGCCAACGGCAATCACAGCAAAACCGGTGCCCAGCACCAGCCGCGAGTCGATGCGTCCGAGCAGCCAGATGGCAACGATGCCTGCGAGCACCTGGGGGAGTGCGATCCAGAGAAGCACGGGGCCGGTCTCTTCCGGGCGATATCCATGTACGCTGGCGAGGAAACTGGGAAGCAGAACAACGGTGCTCAGCAGAAGAAAGCGGAAGGCAGCAAGGAGGATCGCAAGAGAGACGACATTGCGCCGCGCCAGGAAGCTGAGATTGACAAGCGGATTCGGTTGCAGCAAACGGCGCGTCAGCGATGCCAGGCAAAGGAAGGCGCCGGAAGCAATCAATGCGATGAAGGTGCGCGAGTTCCACCAGTCCACTCTCTGGCCCTGGTCGAGCGCCGCATAGATTAGCGCGGCACCCAGGCTGAAATAGAGAAAACCGCGCCAGCTCGGCCGGGGCTGTCCAGGCTTGGGCTGCGGCAACGGTTGTGGCGCAATGCCGAAGTGGACGCAGAGCAGCATTACCGGTGTGGCTACGGCGCCCATCCAGAAGATCCAGCGCCATGAGAGGTGGTCTACCAGAAGAGCTTCCGTCGAGTGCGCGACGTGAGTGGTGAAGACGACATCCAGACAATAGACCATGATGCCGAAGACCACATAGCGCATCGGCAGGTTGCGAAGGATGAATGAGAGCGTGAGTGGATAGAAGGTCCCTGCGGTAAGCCCGGCGAGCGCCAGCAGCACCAGCATGAGGGAAAGGCCGCCGGAGAGCGGTAGAAGGAACGCGATCAGAGTGTAGGCAAAGCCGCAGGCCATCAAGACACGGCGCGGACCCAGCAGACCGCCGAGATAGACAGAAAAGGGACCGATGAACATGGTCGCCGCGTTATAGACAGTGCCCAGCCACGAAGCTTCGTCTGCGCCGAGGCCGGTGGCTCCACGCAAGTCAGGTAGTCCGACGGAGATCAGACGTCCCTGTGCCGTGGCGATCATGGCGCCCAGCAGAACGGCTACGATGCCGATCATCGGATGTGTTGCGTGGACAGGTTCTCCGCTGGCGGATTGTGCGGTTTCCTCGGGCATCACTTCACCTTGACAGTTACGGTTGCCGAGAAGCCGGGCCGCAGACGTTCGATCTGGTCTGACGGATCAAGCTGGATTTTGACCGGAACGCGCTGCACGACACGGGTGAAGTTGCCGGTGGCGTTGTCCGGCGGCAGCAGGGCGAACTGCGATCCACTGGCGGGAGCAACCTGTGCGACACGGCCTTTTAGCACTACATCAGGCAGAGCATCAACGTGGACTTCGACCGGATTACCGGCTTTCATGTGAGCGAGCTGGGTCTCTTTGAAGTTGGCCTGAATCCAGGGATTGCTTTGCACCAGCGAGATCAACTCCGCGCCGGCCGCGACAAGCTGGCCGGGATGTGTCTTGCGTTCGCCCACGGTACCCGCGAGAGGCGCGCGGATCGTGGTGTAGTTGAGATTCACCTCGGCGACCTGAATGGCCGCCTTCCTGGCCGCGATGTCGGCGCGCAGCACGTCATCCTTGGTATGGAGTGAGGCCAGCACGCGCTGCTGTCCGGCGAGTGCGGCTTCGGCGCTTTTCTCGGCAGCGTCAGCGCGAGCGCGATCCGCCTGGCGGCTGGCAAGAAGCGCCTGTGCCTTCTCTGCATCGGCGACTACAGACTCCACACGCTGGCGGGTAGACGCACGAGCGGCCAGAAGGGCTTCCTGGCGTGCACGTTCACTGTTGGCATGTTCTACATCGGGTTTGGCGGCGGCGATTCCGGCATCGGCTGCGGAGATTGCCGCCTGGGCAGCAGTGATCTGTGTCGCCGCCCCGCGAATCTGTTCTTCCTGCACGCGCTTGGCATCCTCGTTGGCGGTCAACGATGCCTCGGATGCTGCAAGTGCGGCTTGAGCCTGCGCCAGGGCAGCGCGGTAGTCCTCGTCCTGCAGTTGCACCAGCACCTGGCCCGGCGTGACTGTGGCATAGTCCTCGACCATGACGGATTTCACCGTTCCGCTGACGCGCGTGCTTAGGGGGGTGACATCGGTGCGTACGTAGGCATCGTCGGTCGACTGTTCAGAGCGGTTTGCACCCCAGGCGCTCCAGCACCCCTGGATCATTAGGGCCAATGCAGCTGCGATGGCGAGAACAAGAGCTGGTACACCAAATTTCCGAAGCACGAGAACCTCCTGGAAACAAGAATCAGCTTTGCGGTATGGCAGCGTGTCCGCATGTCTCTGAAAGGGAGGAACGGACGCGATCAAAATGTACCGCAATGATATGGCAGGAGGAACCAATAGAACCATCACCCCAAAAGGGTGAGTTTCTTCCTGCATTCAGGAAATCCTAGCCCTGTCGTTCCTGAGTAGATTCTTTCGCCTTCCAAAGATAACGGGAAGCTTACCATCCTCCGCTGTGTTTCTGATAAATGCCACCCTTGCTCCGAAGGCGGGGACGTCCGTAGACCTTGATTTACTTGGGATATCGGCAAAACGGGCGAGCTTGATTGGGGAACTTGCCAAAGAGCTTGGGGTAAAGCAGGAGCAGATCTCCCGCTCAGAGAGCCGCGCCGATATTCACCTTTCGACCTTGAAGCGTTACGTTGAAGCCATGGTCGGAGGCTGACGCTCGTTGCGGAATTCCCAACAGTATTGGCACCACAAAGGGATCCGCGCTCGCAATCCACGGCTTCCCGACTACCAATGCATCCATAGCGGAAGAGGACAGTGTTATGAACATTGAGCACATGAATAC
>NZ_JBFRCY010000077.1:0-13187 GCF_052113305.1 Terriglobus sp. YAF25 | reverse complement strand
GTCAAGGAGAGCACGTGGATCATTATGAATCGATCCGACGTCGCAAAGACGGTAGTCTGCTCCAGGTCTCGCTGTCGATTTCTCCGATTTTTGATAAGGATGGGAGAGTTATCGCGGCGTCAAAGATTGCGCGGGATATTACCGGACGGAAACTCTCTGAGCTGGCGTTGATGAAAGCGGAGAAGTTGGCAGCTGCCGGACGTCTGGCAGCCACTATGGCTCATGAAATCAACAACCCATTGCAAGCTGTTGTAAACCTGATCGATCTCCTTGCAAAATCGCCCCATCTGGATCCGAACGAGCGTTCCTACACGAAGATCGCCGCTGACGAACTCGAACGCATAACGCATCTGACGCGCCAATCGTTGAGCTTCTATAGAGAAAGTACCTTGCCGTCTCAGGTAAATCTGGAGGAAACGATCGAAGGCCTGCTGGATCTATATACAAAAAGAATCGATGCAAAAGCAATTTCGATCACAAAGAAGTATGCCTTGGATGGCCTTTCGATCTACAGCTACCCGGGAGAGATTCGTCAGGTCTTAACAACTCTGCTCATGAATGCAATTGAAGCAATTTCGGACAACGGAAAGATCACAATATCCCTGCGAAAATCATTCGATTGGAGTACTCGCCCCAGACCTGGTGTTCGTATTGCTATCGTCGATAATGGCTGCGGCATTTCGAAGGAGAATGCGGGCCGGATCTTTGATCCGTTCTTCACCACCAAAGGTGAACAAGGGGTAGGTCTTGGTCTGTGGGTAGCTGATGGGATTATCTCTCGTTTAGGCGGCTCGATCAGGATGCGCAGCCGAACCGATGGCCAGCAGCCTGGGACTTGCTTCGCGATCTTCCTCCCCACACAAATACCCAAAGCTTCGCCCGAACCTCGGAAACTTTTGGTCTAACATCATTGCGAATCCCGCGCTGAAGGAGAGGCAGAAAAATACAATGCGGACCGACCGTACGCTGTCCCTCCCTGTTGTGCTTCGCGTGAGTGCTTTAGGAGCGCTCTGAAATCTCATTAGAGAGTTTCTCTTGTATAGTCTGCGCAACCTGATCAACCGAGGTCGGAGTTCCCATTTCTTTTATCTCTTCGTCTTGTGAGATCTCTTGAAGCCCTATGTGGGCAGCTATTCTCTGGTTCATGCGAACGATTGCGGATGTTTCTTTTTCGGTAATAAGCAAAATCTGCAACATCAAATGTTCTCGTTCATCACCCCGCCTCGCCAAGCTCGTTTGTCGCATGAGAATGAAGCTTGCCAGCAATATGGCTTCGAGGGCGACCAGCGTGTCGAAAAGCGGATATGGAAATGGATCGAAATGCCAATGGGTTGTGTGAGAAGAATTCCAGAGAGTCCAGCCCGCGAACCAGAGAAGATGGACCGCAACAAAGGAAATGCGACCGGCGAAGCCGGCGACCCGGTCCGCGAACCGTTCAGGCAGACTGCGGCTCGCAAGGAACTCTTGTTCATGTTTAGCGATCGTCTCGACATGCTCGGCGATTTGGCTAGGGATTTCCATAAGGTGCTCCTGAGAAAATGCCGGTGGATGGACTGGCGTAGTCCCTCCTGCCACCATGAGATGCGGGGAATTAGAAGGGAGAATTGAAATCCGGAAAACGCCCGTAGTCGCGGAAGCTCTACACCACACCACAGGGAAGATCATCTAAAGTCGGATGAACGCATCGTGGAGGTTCCTCCTCGTGGAATCCCTTCATCAAAGGGGATTCCACCTGTAGAATTCTTGGGCTCTACCAGGTATGCAGATTGCCGGGTTCTGAGAATGCAATTGGTTGAGAGAAGAGGGAGCATCTATGGGATTGCGCGTCTTGTCGGTGATTCGCCAGGTTCTTGATGCTGAGGAGAGCGTCAAGATCAAAGATGGCGTGGTGGATCTGAGCAGTAGCAAGCTTGTACTGGACACCATGGACGAGTATGGCCTGGAAGAGGCCCTGCGAATACGGGATGTCCTGCCGGAGACGGAAGTGGTTGCCCTGGCTGTCGGTCCTGCCCGGTGCGAAGAGGCTCTGCGTACCGCGCTCGCCATCGGCGCCGACCGTGCCATTCTGGTGGAGACTTCCGAGCCATTAGATGTCATTACCGTCGGCAATGTGGTGGCACAGGTGGCACGGAAGGAGCAGAGCGACCTGATCTTCTGCGGTGGGCAGGAAGCGGATTGGGATAGCCAGGCATTAGGCGCCTCGATTGCCGAATATCTGAAGTGGCCGCAGCTCACCTGGACGACAGCCCTGAACCTGGAGGGCCGGACGCTCACCGGAACGCATGATGTCGAGGAAGGAACCGAGTCCTTCAAGGTGGAGCTGCCGGCGATCGTCACCACACAGCAAGGGTTGTGCGAGCCGCGGTATCCCACCCTGCCGAACATCATGAAGGCCAAGAAGAAGGATCTGCGACGGGACTCCTTCGAGAGTTTCGGCGTTCGCTCTAAGTTGAAATTCATCCGCAGCGAGATTCAGGTGAAGGAACGGATGCGCAGGATTCTCGACGGTAAGGATGGAAGTGCAGCAGCACAACAGTTGGTGGAATTCCTTCGGAACGAAACAAGGGTGATTGGATGATCCTGATCGTTGCAGAACACTCGAATGGCAAGCTGAATAAAAGCACCTATGAGATGACACAGGCGGCTCGTGACCTGGGCCGCGACGGGCCGGTTACGCTGCTTGCTCTGGGCAGTGGTTTGGCCACCGTTGCGACGCAGGCCGCTCAGCTCGCAGACCAGGTCCTCGTCGCCGATCTCCCAGTGTTGAGCACATACGATCCGGATGTTTGGGCGCAGGCAACCGCACAGATTGCCAAGGAGGGGGAGGCTCATACCGTCTTGATCGGCGGCAGCCGCAGCGGACGGGAATATAGCCCGCGTGTCGCCGTGAAACTGGACGCTCCTTTGGTGGAAGCCGCCATCAGCCTGAAATTTTCAGACGGAACGACCGTGGCCGAACATTACACGCTGCTCGCGAGAGTCGTAGAGCGTGTTGAAGCCCAGGCTTCAGCAGTGGTCGTGAGCATTCATCCGGGGGCGTTTCCGCCTGCGCCGGCAAGGCCGGAAGCTGCCGAGCAATACGACGTGGATCTCGAGTTGTCTGAACCACGCGTGGTTGTGATCGAAAGAAACACGATCAAAAGCAAACGGGTTGCTTTGCAGGACGCCGATGTTGTCGTCGCAGGCGGACGCGGGTTGGGAAGCGCGGAGGCCTATGCTCAACTGGTCGAAGGCCTGGCAGACCAACTGGGAGCGGCAGTTGGTGCGACACGGGCGGTCGTGGATGCGGGTTGGCGGCCTTATTCGGAACAGGTCGGTCAGACGGGAAAAACGGTACAACCGAAGCTGTATTTAGCACTAGGAATCTCTGGAGCGGTCCAGCACCTGTCTGGGATGAACAAAAGTAAATTGGTGATTGCGATCAATCGAGATAGGGAAGCTCCTATTTTCAAGATCGCCGACTATGGGATTGTGGGTGACGTGAAAGAGATTGTTCCAGCGGTCATCGAGAAGCTGAAATGAAGGGCTGAGATCGGAGGGGTAAGAGTATGATGCCACGATAGAAGTTTGAGGGCCGGCATGCTTCCACCGATACAGAAGCTCGCATTTCTGCTCTTCGCTGTTCTTACAGCAGGGATTGGGCTGCACGGCTTTTATCGCGTCTATCGTCGCATTGCCACAGGCCGCAAGGACACAGAGCCGCGCTTCGATCATCTGCTGCAACGTATCCGCTATGCGCTAGTTACCACGCTCACGCAGCGGCGCACCTTTCGGAAACGGCCATCCGTCAGTCTCTTCCACTCTTTTATCTTTTACGGATTTGTCTTCTATCTAGCCGTCAATCTGGTCGATCTCGCCGGTGGCTTCATCCCCTTCGATATCTCCTCGGCCACTCTGGTGGGCGGGTTCTATAACCTGCTTGCCGATAGCTTGAGCACGCTTATTCTGATAGGCKTCGTTGCCCTGGTGATACGCAGGTTTCTGCTTCCGAGCCGCCGGGATTTCAGCTTCAATGAACGAACGTTACTTCACCGTTCTGTGCGGCAGCGATCGATCACTCTCGATTCCATCCTGGTCTCTGCTTTCATCCTGTTTCACGTAGGTAGCCGGGCAATCGGGGCCGGAGCGAAGGTGGCCGGCAACGGGGCTGATCGTTTTCAGCCCTTTGCATCATTGCTGTCGCATCTGTTTTCTTCGCAGAATGCCGAGTCCTGGAGGATCTTCGGTTACTGGGGATCGCTGGGGAGCGTTCTCCTCTTCTGGATGTACTTTCCTCGCACGAAGCACATTCATATCTTTATGGCTCCGGTGAAGTATTTTGCCGCTCGAACGTCGAGCTCCGGAATACTTCCCGCTGTGGAGATAAGCGCTGAGCAGGGAAGTGCTGAGACGGACGAATTCGTCGTTGGCGCAAATAAGCTGGAGGATCTCGCCTGGCCTCGCCTGCTCGATGCCTATGCATGCATTCAGTGCAATCGCTGCCAGGATGTATGCCCGGCGACGGCCACCGGCAAAGCCTTGAGCCCGTCGGCGCTCGAGATCAACAAACGCATGGAGCTGAATGAACTGGCCAGGAATCAACCGAATTTTGAAAAGGGAGAGCCGAGCCCGAAGCCTCTACTGACCTTTGCTCTCTCTCCTGAAGCTGCCTGGGCATGTACGACCTGCGGAGCCTGCATGGAAGTATGCCCCGTGCAGGATGAGCCGATGCTGGATATCATCGACGTTCGCCGACATCAGGTCATGATGGCAGGTGAATTTCCCAGGCAGTTGCAGTCAGCTTTTCGGGGAATGGAACGGGCGAAGAACCCCTGGGGCATCGGCCAGGAGAAACGACTGGATTGGGCCGAAGGCCTTGCTATTAAAACCATCGACGAAAACCCAGAGCCTGATGTGCTTTTCTGGGTTGGCTGTGCAGCAAGCTATGATCCTCAGGCGCAAAAGACCGCGCGAGCCTTTGTGCAGTTGCTGCGATATGCCGGAATTAACTTCGCGGTCCTGGGCAAACGGGAATGCTGTACGGGCGATAGTGCCCGGCGGGCGGGGAACGAATACCTCTATCGCCAACTCGCCGAGCAGAACATTTCCAACTTGAAAGCCTGCAAGCCCAAACTGATTGTGGCAACCTGTCCGCATTGCCTGAACGCACTTGGCGGCGAGTATCGCCAGTTAGGCGGCGACTTCAAGGTGATGCATCACTCTGAATATCTCGCCATGCTTGTTAGCGAGGGAAAACTGGCTGCTGCGGCCACTCTGGACAAGATCACCTATCACGATCCCTGCTATCTAGGCCGCCACAATGGCATTTATGACGCGCCTCGCAACTTGCTGAAGATTCTCGGTAACGGGTTCGTAGAGCTCGAACGCAGCAGAGAGAATTCGTTCTGTTGCGGCGCTGGTGGGGCGCAGTTCTGGAAGGAAGAGGAGCCAGGCACGCAGAGTGTCTCCGAGAATCGATATAACGAGGTCACACGAGTTCTTGCAGGATCAGAGCAGTCCGCATTAGCTGTCGGGTGTCCCTTCTGCAAAAGCATGTTGGGAAGCACGCCGGGGGGCGCCGATCATTCCATTGAGATCAAAGACATCGCCGAGCTCTTACTGGCGGGTGTTGAGAAAGCGTTCGGAATCTCGCACGTTGGTGTCGCAGTGGAATCGGCAGTGATGGAGCCGGCTATACCAGTAACAGAGAAGGCTCATGTTCTTCCTCCAGCAGTCCCAGCTAACGCTGAAGGCTCATTGCAGACGGCTGCCGCGGAGGCAAAACCAGAAAGCCCAAAACGTCCGAAATGGAATCCAAAGGCGAAGGCTCTTCCCAATGCGCCTCCTGTTGTCAATGCATCTCAGGTAGAGAGCAGCCCAGAGCCGATGTTCTCAGAGCGTCCTCAGGTCAGTCCTGAAGCCGTCCAAACTCAGGTGCGGAAGAAATGGACACCAAAAAAGAGCTAAGGAATCGCGCGTTAGCGCTCAACTGCGAGGGCCACGGAATTTCCTCCGCCGAGGCATAAGGCTGCAACGCCTTTCGTTACATCTCTGCGGATCATCTCGTGCAGCAGGGTGACGAGAATCCGAGCGCCGCTTGCGCCAATCGGATGGCCCATCGCAACGGCTCCTCCATTCACATTCACATTGGAGAGATCCAGGTCGAGCTCTTTGGTCACACCGAGAGCCTGAACGCTAAACGCCTCATTGAGTTCATACAGATCGACCTCGTCTTTTTTCCAGGCTGCCTTTTCCAGCACCCTGGTCACCCCGATGACTGGAGCAAGCATGACCCATCGCGGCGCAACACCGCTCTGCGCCTGGGCTCGGATGCGCGCCATGGGCGTGAGCCCTAACTTTGCAGCGCGATGTGAGGTCATCAGGAGCACTGCCGCCGCAGCGTCATTAAGTCCCGGTGCGTTTCCGGCAGTGACCGTGCCGTCTTTTTTAAACACGGGACGCAATGTAGACAGTGCCTGCAGCGAAGCATCCTCGCGAATGCTCTCATCCGACTCGAAGAGGGTAATTGTTCCTTTCTTATCCGGAATCTGCACGGGGACAATCTCGTCTTTGAATCTGCCCTCACGTCGGGCCGAAGCCGCTCTTCTGTGTGATTCGAGGGCATAGGCATCCTGTTGTTCCCGGGTCAGACGGTGCTTTTCCGCAACCAGTTCCGCGGTGAGACCCATGTGCTGGTTGTCGCAGGCGCACCACAGGCCGTCCTTAATCACAGAATCGACCATGCTGCCGTCGCCCATACGCAGCCCCTTACGGGCCTGTGGCACCAGATAAGGAGAGTTCGACATCGACTCCATCCCGCCTGCGACGACAATCTCCGCATCGCCGAGCATGATTGCCTGTGCTCCCAGCCCAACTGCTTTCAATCCGCTGCCGCAAACCATGTTGACGGTGAGGGCGGCGACGGTGTCGGCAAGTCCACCGCCCAACGCTGCCTGGCGCGCGGGATTCTGGCCGAGGCCGGCCGGCAACACGCAGCCCATGATGCACTCATCCACAGAGTCTGGCGCAATTCCTGCACGGCTTACCGCCTCGCGCACAACGACCGAGCCGAGCTGGGTTGCGGCAACCTCGCTCAGTCCACCGAGAAACTTACCAACCGCTGTCCGAACCGCCGATACGATGACTACATCTCGCATTGTTACCACTCCCATCAGGTTGTTCTCACAAAGGGATCGATACGGGCTCAGTGAAGTTGAAAGTGCACAGAGACACCGGAGCGCCTGGCAACCTCTTCAGAGGTTACCCCGTCGGCTAATTCAATGACCACAACTCCATCCGACGTAATATCCATGACGCACAGATCCGTGATGATACGGTTTACGACTCCTGCTCCGGTTAGCGGAAGAGTGCATTGAGGAAGCAGCTTTGGCGAACCATCCTGGGCATTATGCTCCATCATGATCACCACCTGCCGCACGCCGGAGACAATATCCATGGCTCCTCCCATTCCTTTGACGCGCTTACCGGGAATCATCCAGTTCGCCAGATCGCCTTTTTCAGAGACCTGCATGGCTCCAAGGATGGCAAGATCGACGTGGCCTCCGCGAATCATGGCGAATGAGTCGGCGCTTGAGAAGATCGATGCTCCGGGAAGTAAGGTGACGGTTTCCTTGCCGGCATTGATCAGGTCCGGATCGACATCACTGTCCAGGGGAAAGGGACCCATGCCGAGAAGGCCATTTTCTGACTGCAGAATTACGGTCATACCCGCAGGAATGAAGTTGGCGACGAGGGTCGGCATACCGATGCCGAGGTTGACGTAATATCCATCCTTCAATTCAGCCGCTGCACGCTGAGCCATCTGGTGACGTGTCCATGGCATGGTCAGATCATCCTCGTTGTCTTGCGTTCGATTCGTTTTTCGGGAGAGGGATTGTGGATGACCCGCTGCACGAATATGCCGGGAGTGTGTATCTCATCGGGGTCGAGCTCTCCCGCAGCGACGATGATCTCTGCTTCAGCCACGGTGATTTTGCCGCAGGTTGCGGCCAGCGGATTGAAGTTGCGGGCTGTGCGTCGAAAGACCAGGTTCCCGTGCGGGTCGGCCTTCCATGCCTTTACCAGGGCAAGGTCAGCTTGAAGACCACGTTCGAGGATGTAGGTTGTCCCATCGAACTCTTTGTGTTCCTTGCCTTCGGCTACGATGGTTCCGACTCCGGTGCGCGTGTAGAAACCGGGGATTCCTGCGCCTCCGGCGCGCATGCGTTCCGCCAGCGTGCCTTGAGGAACGAACTCGACTTCGAGTTCTCCCTGGAGAAACTGGCGTTCGAACTCAGCGTTCTCTCCCACATAGCTGGAGATCATCTTTCGGATCTGCCGGCTTTCGAGCAGCAGGCCCAGCCCCCAGCCGTCCACTCCCGCGTTATTGCTTGCTACGGTAAGGTCCCGGACACCAGAATCGCGCAGAGCCAGAATCAATGCTTCCGGGATGCCGCATAATCCGAATCCGCCGATGGCCAGGAGCATGCCATCTTTTACGATTCCCTCGAGTACAGCCGCTGCACTTGGCCAGAGTTTGTCCATTATCCGTGCCTGTTTAGAGCCGTCCGCTATCGAACGGCCGATACGGCGATTCGATAGCGGCGAACGCTCGTTCTCCACAACATCGAAGGACGATAGCACCTTTGCCCGGGAAAGAAAAATCAAATGCGCCCGGCTCTGATGGGATTGTCTTTCTCATCTGGCGGTGCCATACTCCCTGTCGAACGATGGATGAGCTGATTGGCGATTCCCAATGGGCGCCGCCTGCACGTGGAGCAAAGGTGAAGGTACAAAAACTGAGCAGCATCAAACGTTGCGATCCGGCTAGCTCCAATGCGATATCACGGGCTGAAGAAGGATTCGGGGTCATCCATCGGCCATTGCAGCCATCGTTCCCCTCTCACAACCCTTTGGAAGCCCTTACAGGCCTCCCCAACTTTATTTCAGCCTGCTGTTTCGCAGGCCCAAACCGCAACATGGGCAGATAGCTGCTCATGGGAGCGATTTATGACGGGAAAAACTGAAACAGGAAGAAAGGAAGTCATGGGATGACGGCCTTTGTCGTGGAGAAAGATACCCCCGGCTTTCGTCCGGGCAAGAAAGAAGACAAGCTGGGGTTGCGTGCTTCCGATACTTCGGAATTGATCTTCGAAGACTGCCTGATTCCTGATGAAAACCGTTTAGGCGTGGAAGGGGAAGGCTTCGTCGATGCGATGCGAGTGCTCGATGGCGGACGAATCTCCATCGCCGCCCTGGCGCTTGGAATCGGCCGGGGTGCATATGATGCCGCGCTGAAGTATGCCAAGGAGCGGCACCAGTTTGGCAAGTCAATAAGCCAGTTCCAGGCAATCCAATTCAAGCTGGCGGATATGGCGACAAATCTGGAGGCCGCAAAGTTGCTGACACTCAACGCAGCTCGCATGAAGAATGCTGGCCGCAAGACCACCTTGGAGTCATCAATGGCGAAACTCTTTGCAGGTGAGGCTGCCGTCCGTATCTGCGATGAATGCGTGCAGATTCATGGCGGCTATGGTTTCATCAAGGACTACCCGGCAGAGAAGTTCTATCGGGACGTAAAATTGTGCACAATCGGCGAGGGGACCAGCGAGATTCAGCGCATGGTAATTGCACGCGAGATTTTGAAGTAGAAATTCGCATTCCGACGAATACCGGGGAGTCGATGTCAGAGGCCGCCAGCAAGAACACGTTGCCGACAAAACTGGATGGCACTGCTCCGCGTGTCCGCAACAACCATCAGGCGCTGCTTACGTTGCTTGCGGCAATGCGCGAGGAGCAGGCAACGATTCGCCTGGGCGGCGGAGCCAAAGCCATTGACGCACAGCACGCCAAGAAGAGATTGACAGCACGGGAGCGCCTGGAACTTCTGCTCGATCCCGGCACTTCGCTTCTGGAGCTTGGTCTCTACGCCGCCCATGGCATGTATGAGGAGTGGGGCGGAGCTCCCGCCGCGGGAGTTGTCACCGGCTTAGGGCGGGTTTGCGGAAGGCTGGTCATGGTCGTCGCCAATGATGCAACCGTGAAAGCCGGCGCCTTCTTTCCGCTGACGGCGAAGAAGGTGATTCGTGCGCAGACGATTGCTCTCGATAACCGCATTCCTACACTCTATCTGGTCGATTCCTCCGGAGTCTTCCTGCCGCTGCAGGAGGATGTATTTCCCGATCAGGATGACTTCGGCCGCGTCTTCCGCAACAACGCTGTGATGTCAGCACGAAACATTCCCCAGATCACCGCAATTATGGGCATGTGCGTAGCGGGCGGAGCCTATCTTCCCGTCATGACCGATRCCGTACTGATGACCGAAGGCAGCGGGCTTTTTCTTGCTGGTCCCGCTCTTGTCCAAGCGGCCATCGGGCAAAAGGTTGGTGCCGAGGAGTTAGGTGGGGCGACCATGCACGCGGAGATCTCCGGCACGGTCGACTTCAAAGAGTCCGATGACCACGCCTGTCTTGCAAGGGTTCGTTCTCTTGTCGGAAAGCTGGGACATCGAAATCGTGCGCCGTTCGATGCCATTCCCTTCGATCCGGAAAAGGATGCTCCCCTCTATCCTGCGGACGAACTCTATGGGTTGATTGATCCCGATCCAGTACGCGCGGCCACGAATACCTATGACGTGCATGAGGTGATAGCGCGCATTGTCGATCAGTCGGCGTTCGACGAATACCGTCCTGACTATGGACGCACTCTGGTTTGCGGTTACGCGCGGATCGGCGGATATGCTGTAGGGATTGTTGCGAATCAAAAGCAGCACCAGAACATGGTGATGCCAGGCGGCGAACGTCGCACGGAGTTTGGTGGCGTCATCTATACCGAAAGTGCAGAGAAGGCCGCCAGATTTATTCTCGACTGTAACCAGAGCCTGATTCCCCTGGTCTTCCTCCACGACGTCAATGGATTTATGGTTGGCCGTGACGCCGAGCAGAACGGCATCATTCGTGCAGGGGCGAAGATGGTCACGGCGGTTTCCAATTCCGTTGTGCCCAAGATCTCTGTGATCCTTGGCGGTAGTTTCGGAGCGGGCCACTATGCGATGTGCGGCAAAGCCTATGATCCACGTTTCATCTTTGCCTGGCCCACGGCGCGTTATGCCGTGATGAGTGGGGCGTCTGCTGCGAATACGCTAGTAGAGGTGCGCGTTAAGCAACTCGAGCGCAAAGGCCATGCGATCACAGAAGAAGAGCGAAAGCAGATCTTCGATGAGATCAAGAACACCTACGATGCGCAAGCCGACCCGCGCTATGGCGCCGCTCGCTTATGGATTGATGCGATCATCGATCCCACGGAGACGCGTACAGTATTGATCAGCGCGCTTGAAGCCGTCAGCCTCAACCCTGACGTTGAGAAGTTCAATCCAGGCGTGATTCAAACGTAGCGTTTGCAAAAAGATGATGAATACGGTCAAGTTGATTGAGTGTCCCCGCGATGCCTGGCAAGGGCTCTCCAGGATTATTCCTGCCGAGGTCAAAGCCGATTACCTTCGCATGCTGATCGCTGCCGGGTTTCGGCATATCGATGCGGCCAGCTTTGTCTCTCCCAAAGCCGTTCCGCAGATGGCTGATTCGGAGAAGGCCCTCGCGTTCGTTGATCCGCCGGGAGATGTTGAGATCATCGGAATCGTGGTCAACGCAAAAGGAGCGGAGCGGGCAATTAAGACGGAGGTGGTAACGACACTCGGTTTCCCCTACTCCATCTCGCCGGAGTTTCTACACAGAAACCAGAATCAGACGGCGGAGCAGGCGTTGGATGAACTCGAAACCATAGGTGAGATGGCTTATAAAGCAGGCTTGAATATAGTGGCCTATGTATCAATGGCCTTTGGCAATCCATACGGCGATCCGTGGAGCATCAACGAAGTTACCGCCGCTTGTGAACTACTCGTTGAGAGCGGTGTCAGGCAGATCTCCATCGCAGATACGGTCGGCTTGGCTACCGCGGAACAGATCGGCGAAGTCTTTTCGGCAGCGCGTGAGTCGGTGGATAGCGAGATTGAAGTCGGACTCCACCTGCATTCGAAGCCAGGAGATGCGGCAGCAAAGGTTCGCGCGGCCTATCTCGCGGGCTGCCGTCGTTTCGATACGGCCATTGCCGGTCTCGGCGGATGTCCCTTTGCACAGGATGACCTGGTCGGAAATATGCCAACCGAGGCGGTTATGGCTGAGCTTGCCGGCATGGGAGTCCCCCCGCCGGAGATTTCTCCGCTAGAGACATTGATCGCGCTGAATCGAGAGTTTTCCAGGCGCTATGGGCAATTGGAAACACAGAGGACGGCTCCGTGAATACGCTGCTGACAGATCTGGAAGAAGGCATTCTGACGATCACGCTGAACCGCCCGGAGCGGCGCAATGCATTGACTCCTGAGATGCAGGAGGAGCTGATCGCAGCCTTTGAGGCGGCCAAAAAAGGTGCTGCCAAGGTACTCATCTTGACTGGTGCCGGTACGGCTTTCTGTTCCGGGCTGGATCTGGCTGTGCTGGAGTCAATGTTTGCGCAAACAGTTGAGGAGCAGAAGGCGGATGCGCGACGTACCGCGCAACTCTTTCGTGAGCTGTATGCCCTTCCCATACCAACTATTGCGGCGGTCAATGGCCACGCCATCGCCGGGGGGACGGGGTTGGCTACCCTCTGTGACTTCACCTTTGCCGTTCCAGGGGCAAAGTTCGGATATACGGAAGTGAAGATCGGTTTCATCCCGGCGCTGGTCTCCGTCTTTCTCGGTCTGCAACTCGGCGAGAAACAGGCGAGAAACCTTTTGCTGACCGGGCAGCTTTTTGACGCACAGCAAGCGCACGAACTCGGGTTGGTGAACGAGATTGTTGAGGGCGAGACGTTGTTGGAGCGGGTGCACCTCTTCGCGCACGAACTCCTCCAGAACAGCCCGGCTGCAATGCGAAAAACAAAAGAGCTGCTGATCGCTCAGACTGCTTCGGAGCTGGACGCAAGAATTGAACGGGCCGTGAGTGCCAGTCTCCACGCCAGGCAACAGCCTGACTTCCAGGAGGGCGTAACGGCGTTTCTGAACAAGCGGAAGCCTCGCTGGCAAGACTAGGCCCCAATTCGGACAGCCCATACTCTGGGTGCCCCATTCTTCGCTGTGAAACCGCAAAGGGTGGGTATCGGGCTTTAGCGCGACCCTCTCTGATGTTTGAAGTGCCTCCGCAACTGCTTGAAAAGACGGTGTTAAACACTCC
>NZ_JBFRCY010000076.1:0-9440 GCF_052113305.1 Terriglobus sp. YAF25 | reverse complement strand
GGTCGTCGCAGGCCACGGTTTTACCTGCCGCATCCTGGCACGGCTTCGCGGGCTGCTGTGACTGCGACCAGCAGAGACCACTCAACATCACGACCGAACTCAAAACCAGCCAACGCATATGTCGTATTAGACGCCGTGACCGGTGGCGCCGCCAACCCAGGTCACCCCATTTGTTCACAGCCGTTCCGTGCTACTCTCTCCCCACAGGGATACACCCACACAATCTATGCCAGCGACACTCGTCATCCGTTCCAGCGCCATCCACGCAGCCGGTTGTTATACCACTACGCCCATCCGTAAGGGCGCACGCATCGTTGAATATGACGGCCCGCGCATCACTAAGGATGTCGCCGACGAACGTTATGCTGACCGCTTCGTCACCTACCTGTTCGGCGTGGGCGATCGCAATACGGTGATCGATGGCTTCGGTGCGGCGATGTTTATCAATCACTCCTGCGACCCGAACTGCGAGACGCAGGAGATCGATGAACGTGTCTTTGTCGTCGCCCTGCGCAATATCGCCCCCGGCGAAGAGCTGACCTACGAGTACAACCTCTACGACTCTGACGAAGAGGACCAGCCGTGCTACTGCGGCGCTAACGTCTGCCGCGGCACGATGTTCAGCGAAGAGGAGATCCGCCGGCGTAAACGCATCGCCGCACGAACTGCAAAAGTCGGCCGGGCGTAACCAACTGACCCCGATTCAGACAGGATTCATTGTTCAGGAGGGACTGTATCGGCATCGCCGCTGATACAGTCCTTAGGCAGGAGGCCTCACCGAACGATGAAACACCTACTGCCCGCTCTCATCTGCTGCGTACTTACCTCCCAAGCGGTATTTGCGCAGACGATCATTTCCCCCGCCTCAGGCGGCGACATTGCAGCGCCGCTGAATGCTGCGATCGCAACCTGCTCGTCCACCACAGGATGCACTCTCGAGATCGCTCCGTCGACCTCGACCCTCCTACTGAACAGCGTTGTCACGGTGACGAAATCCAACGTCCGTATCCATTGCATCGCCTCGGCGCCGATATATACCAATATCTCGTCCACCCCACTCAGCAGTACGACCGGTGATTATTCGGGGGTGATTGACATTGTCAATGTCGATAACGTCGAACTCAGCGGTTGCACCCTCTACACCGATTCGCTTGGCACGACAGCGGTTCCGACAATCCGTGTGTGGGGATCTTCAAACGTGCGTGTTCACGATATGACGCTGCACTCCTCCGTTTCCCCCGTTTATCCTGCTTTACTCGGAATACGGGCTGAGGGATCCACATCGGCACCAAGCCAGAACATTACCGCTGATCACAATAAAATCACGACGCCATCTATCGGCTTGTCCGTTGGGGACAATGGCCAGCATATCGATTATCACGACAACTCTGTGACAAACAGCTATCAGTGTTTCGATTTCAACGGCCAAAATGGCGGAGCACATCCGGATGCCACGGACATTAACTTCCATGACAACTCCTGCGCAGGCAATACCGCATCCAGCTACGTGGAGTCTGCCAGCAATGTCAGGGTCAAAAATAACTCGTTCTGGAAAGACAGTAGCGGACAAGCCGCCATCGTCATTCACAATACGTTGCCTACTGTCCCCAATCTGCATGTGGATATCAGCGAGAATTCATTCGTCGGCGCCGGGGTCACAGCCTACGCAGCGTGGTTCTACCAGAATGGAAACCATTGGGCCTTCAGCAACAATCGGGTGCAAACGATGAGGATGGATGGAATCCTTGTCGATTCGACCAGTGGAACTCCCGTTTATGGCGAGGTCACAAACAATCAATTCATTGATAATGGGCAGGCTGGCGCATCAGGCGGTTATTGCGGCGTCCGGTTACACCAAAGCGCCGGCAACAACGTCGGCTTCCTCACGATATCGACCAACTTGTTCGTCGATGACCAGGGCAGCAGCCCGACCCAAGCCTATCCTGTGTGCTCCGACGGTGGACAGACACCGTTTTATTTGAAGATCACCAACAATCAAAACTACCTTGCCAACGCGGAATCCCTGCCCGCTGGCTGCAACGATTGCATGGTCTCAGGCAACTTCAAGCCATAAGAGAAACTACGACAGGAGACCCGGCTGCCTTCAGGGAGCCGGGTCTCCTATTTGCGGCTCCCCAATCCACACCCCGCACAGCGATACAATCAACGCCAGTAACAATGGCCTATCAGGTTCTTGCCCGCAAGTATCGCCCTCTCCGTTTTGCCGACGTGGCCGGACAGGATCACGTCACCCGGACGCTTATCAATGCGCTGGAGCAGCAGCGCATCGCGCATGGCTATATCTTTTCGGGCCATCGCGGTATCGGCAAAACGACCATCGCCCGCATTCTTGCGTCGGCCCTGAACTGCCGCAATGCCATCGGCTCGGCTGAGCGGCCCACCGCCGAGCCCTGCCTGAAGTGCGACTCGTGCGTCGAGATCCGTCAGGGTAATGCCGTGGACGTCATCGAGATTGACGCCGCCACCAACCGCGGCATCGATGAGATTCGCGAGCTGCGTGACGCCGCCCGTTACCGCCCGGCACGCGACCGCTACAAAATCTACATCCTGGACGAGGCACATCAGATCACCGATGCCGCCTTCAATGCTCTGTTGAAGACGCTGGAGGAGCCACCCGACCACATCGTCTTCATGATGGCGACCACCGAGCCGGAGAACATTCCGCAGACCATCCGCTCGCGCTGCCAGCACTTCAGCTTTCACGCAGTTCGCCATGATGACATCCTGGCCGAGCTGCGCGGTATTGCCCAACAGGAAGAGGTCGCTGCGGATGACGCCGCACTCGCTCTTCTGGCGGAAGCAGGTGACGGTTCCATGCGCGACGCGCTCTCCATCATGGACCAGGCCATCGCCTCCGCTCCGGTGGTGGACGGCAAGGCACAGCTCGTCGCTACCCAGATTCGCGATCTGATGGGGAGTGTCCCGAACACGGTCTTTGAAGAGATTCTCGAGGCTGTCAGCGCGAACCAGTCGGCTGTTGTCATTCAGACAGCAGCACGGCTACTGGACGCCGGGAATTCCCCGACACAGATCTCCCGTCAGTTCGTGCGCTACCTGCGCAACTGCGTCGTCGCCAAGATCGCGAACCTGACCGAAGAGAACAATCAGAGCGACCTGCTGCAGATCTCGCAGGATGAACGCCGTCGCGCCGCCCGCAGCTCCAAGCTGTTCACCGAAGAAGAGTTGACGCGTTTTCTGCAGGTGATGCTGCGCACCTTCGACGATCTCGGTTTCCGGCAGGAGCCCCGTTTCCATCTGGAGCTCGGCCTGCTGAAGCTGGTTCATCTGCAGCGGCTGCTGCCGGTGGAAGACCTGCTCAGCCAGCTCCCTGTACCGACGGGGGCCAGCCCACGCCCTGCTGCAGCGCCGCCGGTACGATCCGCAACGCCTCCACCGGCACGTCCCTCCGGCGGGCAGCCTGGAAGCACCACCTCGACCACAGCAGCCGCTCCGGCGAAACCAGCGTTCTCTCCCTTTGAGGCAGACCGCTCCCGCAAGACAGAGATGTCTTCGCGGCCAACGCTGAACAACGTCATTCCTATCGATCAAACAGCAGGCAACCTGGCATTGGCTCCTGAACCCGTGCTTCCGGCCCCTGCGCCCCTGCAAGAAGTCGCAGCCCCAGTTGTTGTCGATGACCCAGTAATGGAGGCACCGCAGGCATCGATTCCTGCTGCTACGCCGGAACCGGTAGCACCCTCCATAGCCGTATTTGCTGAGCCGGTTGCTACACCCATTGCTGAACCTGTGATGGCTCCTCCGCCCGCTCCCGTCATGGCGCCACCTTCACCTCCAGTGGAGCTAGTGATTCCAGCTCCCTCTCCTGTCGCTACAGCGGTCGCAACGCCAAGCCCCGCCGCAGTTCAGGCTGCCGGAGGCTACGACATCGCTGCCCTGCAGAACGCCATCGTCAATGAGCTTTCCGCCAGCAAGGGCCACAGTTCCGCTGCCGACCAGATGGATGAGTCCACCTTCACCATCGAAGGCAATGAGCTGCGCATCCAGACGACACTCTCTGCCGGCATGTTGAAGCTGCTGATCAACGCGGAGGCGGAGAAGATCATCAAGACCTCGCTGCGACTGCAGGGCGCCGGAGACCTGAAGCTGATGCTGCTGGCCGGCTCAGCAGCGAACGCCGCCGCGAAAAAGGATAGGCCTGCCGCAGCGGGCTCCATCAAGGCCTCGGCCATGGAGCATCCGATTGTGCAGCAGGCGCAAAAGCTCTTCAACGCAGAGATCCGAACCGTGATCGATCTGCGCGAAAAATAGAATCCTCAACCGAACGACAAACCGTCCAACAAGCGTATGAATTTTTCCGACATCGCGAAGATGAGAGAGATGATGGGCCAGGCCCGTCAGATGCAGGAGCAGATGGAGCAGAAGCTCCGTCAGGCCGAGGTCGAAGCCTCCTCGGGCGGCGGCATGGTTACGGCACGCATGAACGGCAAGAAAGAGCTGCTCTCTCTCAAGATCGACCCCACGGCCTTTTCCTCGGGCATGGGCTCTCCTGCTGATATCGAGCTGCTCGAGGACCTGATCAAGGCCGCCATCAACGAAGCCGGCCGCAAAGCCGACGAGATCATGAAACAGGGCGTTCAGTCGGCCCTCGGCGGTCTCAACATTCCTGGATTAACCTAAGAACATGGCCCGCTTCGCAGAACCCATGGCGCGGCTGATCGAAGAGCTGCGCAAACTTCCCGGCATCGGTACCAAGTCGGCGCAGAGGCTCGCCTTTCACATCCTGCGTTCCAGCACGACCGATGCCGAAGCTCTCTCCAAGGCGATTCTTCAGCTCAAGGCGAGCCTTCGCCTGTGCTCGCGCTGCAACAACATCACTGACGTCGATCCCTGCGCCATCTGCTCCAGCCCCACTCGCAACCAGCGCCTGGTCTGCGTCGTGGAAGAGCCCACCAACATCGGCGCGATCGAGAAGACCCGGACGTGGAACGGAGTTTTCCACGTCCTTCACGGCACTCTTTCTCCAGTAAATGGCATCGGTCCGGAACAGCTTCGAACGGCAAATCTTTTCAATCGTTTAGCAGAGATAGAGGAAGTGATTCTTGCACTTTCTCCAACCGTTGAAGGAGAGGCGACAAGTCACTATTTAGCCCAGGAAATCCACGGGCTCGCTCCCAGCCTTCCGGTCACCCGTATCGCCACAGGCGTTCCTGCCGGAAGCGATATTGAGTACGCCGACGAGATCACATTGAGCCGCGCTCTCGACAATCGCCGTCAGCTGTAAGGCGTGCCCTCAAATCCAATTAAGTTCATGCGCTGGGTTGTCCCCAGCGGGCTTCGCTCGTTGGGAAGCATTTGCTACATGCCGGGCACGCTGGACCATCGCTTTACGTGCAGGAGCGCTGCACGCAAAGCGACGGTCATGACAGCACGCCAGAAAGCTAAGCGTTTGGAGGAAGCACCCGCAGGTCGCCTCCCGTCATCTCCTTGGGCTGCGGGATTCCGAGGAGCCCGAGAATCGTCGGAGAGATATCGCGCAGTGAGCCGCCCTCGCGAACGCCGATCTTCTTGCCCTGATCGGTCACCAGGATGAACGGCACGGGGTTGGTGGTATGCGCCGTGTGCGGACCTCCGCTGACCGGATCGATCAGCATCTCGGCATTGCCGTGGTCGGCCGTTACGATCATCGCGCCTTCACGGGCTCTGATTGCCTTGTACAGGCGGCCCAGGCAGTAATCGACCGTCTCCACACCCTTGACCGTAGGCTCTATCTTGCCCGAGTGGCCCACCATATCCGCATTCGCGAAGTTCACGACAATCACATCGAAGGCTGTATCGTTGACGGCCTTCTCGACGACTTCGGCGATTCCTTCGGCGCTCATCTCGGGAGCCAGATCGTACGTCGCCACCTTCTTCGACGGCACCAGCTCGCGCTCCTCGCCCGCGAAGGGCTTCTCGATACCGCCGTTGAAGAAGTAGGTGACGTGCGCATACTTCTCCGTCTCGGCGACACGAAGGTTGCGAAGCTCTGCGTTACCCATCACATTGGCCAGGAGATTATCCATGCTCTCCGGCAGCAGATACATGGGCAGAGTGAAGTTCTTGTCGTACTGCGTCATCGCGACGATGTGCAGGTTCTTCGGTACGCCGGCACGCGGAATCTCCAGGTCGAGCTCGGCGGACTTGGGCAGCTCGCGCCCGTCGTCTTTGGAGAGGTGCGAGTTACGAGCCAGCACGCGAATGATCTGACGAACGCGGTCGGCGCGGTAGTTGAAGCAGATGACCGCATCCTCATCCTGAATAGTTGCTACCGGCTTGCCATGCTCGGTAACGACAAAGGGGACAATGAACTCATCGGTGACGCCGTTGTTGTAGCCCTCACGCACGCGTGCGATGGCATCCTCATAAGCTCCGCCCTCGGCCTGCCCCTTCACCATGGCGCCGAAGGCCTTGGCCTCGCGCTCCCAGCGCAGATCGCGGTCCATGGCGTAATAACGTCCGCTGACGGAAGCCAGCTTGCCTACGCCATACTCACGGAACTTCTGGGAGAGCGCTTCCAGATAGCCGGCTCCGGAGCTCGGCAGCGTATCGCGGCCGTCCATGAAGGCATGCACATAGACGTTCTTCAGTCCCTGCTCTGCAGCCATCTTCAACAGCGCATAGAGATGCCGCTGGTGCGAGTGCACACCGCCATCTGACACCAGGCCGATCAGATGCAGCGCGCGTCCGTGCGCAGCCGCCTGCATCGCCTTCACCAGCGTGGGATCGGTAAAGAAATCGCCCTTTGAGACCGTCTCATCGATGCGGACGATGTCCATGCGCACAATACGTCCGGCGCCGATGTTCAGGTGACCGACCTCGGAGTTGCCCATCTGTCCATCGGGGAGGCCGACGAAGTGATCGCTGGCGCGGATCGTCGTATTGGGATACTCCGCCAGCAGAAGGTCGTAGTTCGGCTTGCGGGCCAGAGCGATGGCGTTGCCCTTGGTCTCGGTGCGGATACCCCATCCATCAAGGATGGTCAGGACGAGCGGCTTATTCTTTGACATTACTGATTCACTTTCCGCGTTGATGTGCTGCTTCGGCTGCTCGCGGCTCAGCCCCTAGAGCATTTTCACTGTTGCTGGGTATCCCTGAAGAGGAGTGCAGCGGCGTTTTCATTGCGGAAAACGCCCATAGATGTGGAAGCCCTGCACTATACCTACAGCGAAAATTCTCTATTGCAACAATGGGTGCGGCTGCCGGCAGCAGCGCACCCATCGTTGCAAAGGAAGTTTGAAGAGAGCCCCTCACAACGGCTACTCACCGCAGTTGATGGACTCAATACCGAGGAACTCTGCGCCCGGGCCCAGCTCTTCTTCGATGCGGAGAAGCTGGTTGTACTTGGCGATACGATCCGTACGGCTGGCAGAACCGGTCTTGATCTGCCCCGCACCGGTTGCAACCGCCAGATCGGCGATGAAGGTGTCTTCAGTCTCGCCCGAGCGGTGCGAGATGATCGAGGTGTATCCATAGCGGCGGCCGAGAGTGATGGCTTCCAGAGTCTCCGAGACGGTACCGATCTGGTTCACCTTGATCAGGATGGAGTTGGCTACGCCCTGCTCGATGCCCTGCTGCAGACGGCGGGAGTTCGTCACAAAGAGATCGTCGCCGACGAGCTGTACGAAGTTGCCGATCTTATCGGTCAGCAGCTTCCAGCCGGCCCAATCGTCTTCCGCTAGACCATCTTCGATGGAGACGATCGGGTACTGGCGGCACCAGCTCTCCCAGAACGACGCCATCTCTTCGCTGCTCAGCTCGCGCTTGTCGCTCTTCTTGAAGACGTACTTGCCCGTCTCCTTGTTGTAGAACTCAGACGAAGCGGGATCGAGCGCGATGGCGATCTGCTCACCGGCCTTATATCCGGCCAGTTCAATCGCTTCGAGGATCACTTCGATTGCCTCCACGTTCGACTTCAGCGAAGGAGCGAAACCGCCCTCATCACCCACGGCCGTGTTCAGGCCCTTCTTCTTGAGCACGCCCTTCAGCGTGTGGAAGACCTCGGTGCCCCAGCGCAGTGCGTCAGAGAAGCTCTCCGCGCCGACGGGCATAACCATGAACTCCTGGAAGTCCACCGTATTGTCGGCGTGCGMGCCGCCRTTGAGGATGTTCATCATCGGCGTGGGCAGAATGCAGGCATTCACGCCACCGAGGTAGCGGTAGAGCGGCAGCTTGAGCTGTGCGGCAGCGGCGCGAGCGGTGGCCATGGAGACGGCCAGAATGGCGTTGGCGCCCAGCTTGCTCTTGTTCTCCGTGCCGTCGATGGCGATCATGGTCGCATCGATCAGGCGCTGGTTGCTGGCGTCCATGCCGGCCAGCTCAGGAGCGAGGATGCTCTCGACGTTCTCGACTGCCTGCAACACGCCCTTACCGAGGTAAACCTCTTTGTCGCCGTCACGCAGTTCAACAGCCTCGTGTTCGCCGGTAGATGCGCCCGAGGGCACAGCGGCACGGCCAAATGCGCCACCGGCGAGCAGGACATCTGCCTCAACGGTCGGATTTCCACGCGAATCCAGAATCTCGCGGGCGTGAATGGAAACAATCTCGGTCATCTCTCTCCTCAAATCTGTAGACAACACGCCCGAGGGGCGCACGATGCGATGGGCAAGGCGGTCGTTGAGTTTCGGTCGGCGATCGACAGCGATAGCGCTGCCACTCACTCCGGCGATCATCTCGACAAGCTCTGCCATACGGAATAACTCTCGTTTCTAGAAAATTTTAGCAGCCGAAAACCACCCAGTGGCCTGACCACGCCAGCTTTAACGGTGCTGTAGCAGTGTTTGCAACCAAGATTCCCGGGGGATCACATCCGCAACCTATGGGGCTACGCTTGGTCTATACAATTGCGCTTCTTGCGCGCCCGAGGTTTTATGTCCGTCAAGCACTCTGTGTCCACCGCTGCCCTGCTTCTGTCCATTGCGCCGCTGTTTGCGCAGCAAAGCGGCGTGTCCGTGCCCCCCAATGAGGACTATACGCAGGACGCCGCCCCGCAGAAGCCCAGCGCAGCCAAGCCCGTCGCCACCGTTCCCCCCGCCCTCGGCGAGGAACCGGCGCCTGTTCCGGCTCCCGTTCAGACCATGCCTGCTCCCGTTGCCGCTCCCAAGCCGGTACCGGCAGCCCCTGCTCCCACCGCAGTCGCCGAGCTGAAAACGCATGCCGACGCGGACCCCGATAGCGGTGTCGTGACCTACGTCCCCTCCCCCAAGGGTGAACTTCCGCAGGGCACGTTGATTCGTGTGCACCTCAACGATGAGATCTCCACAACCGACACCCCGCTCGGCGCTCCCTTCCACGCCCGGATTGCGCAGGATGTCTCGCGCGACGGCCATGTCATCATCCCCGCCGGTTCGGAGATGGTCGGGCGCGTGACAGAAGTACGGGGTGGCAAGCGGATCCGCGGTGCAGCCCTGATTCACCTGGAG
>NZ_JBFRCY010000075.1:0-11190 GCF_052113305.1 Terriglobus sp. YAF25 | reverse complement strand
GTCTGGGAGAAAGCTGCGGTCGAACCCAGCAGCAGAAGGTACAGGAATGACTTCGGTATCACGAACTGCATGGGCGGTCCTCCCTGTTCCCTGCGACGAATAGAAGGCATTACGCAGTTGGAGCCGCTAAAGTTCAATGGGTATCGACATATTCGCGATACCCATGCACCGGGTGCCCCGGGTCCCTCAAGGGACCTGGGCCCGGCCTTTCCTGTCCCGAGCAAGAATTCTTCAGCGATTTCGCGTGAGGATTATAGATCGGGCCTTCAGCCCTCAAACCTCTTAACTATCCGAGACCTGGGGCGTTGCCCCAGGCTGGTATAGAGCGCGCCTTCAGCGCTCGGAGCCAGGCACCTTTTGCTTTGTCATTTCGAAGCGCAGCGGAGAAATCTGCTTCTCGTTTCTTCGCCCGGGTACCCCACCCTCACAGAGTTAGGGTGGGTTAGGAAGACCGGCAAACCCTAACCAAACACAGAAACGAAATTGTCGATACACCTACTAACACCAACCATCTCTGCGCCGCATCCGCGGCGCAGAGATGCTATCAACTACTTCGACCACGGTGGCACGACACCATTCATGCGGGCATAAGCGATCGACTGGCCAAGATGCTCATGCTGATCTGAGAGCAGCAACATAATCGCGCTCTGCTTGGTCATGTCCCTGCCGAACAGCTTAACCGGTGCGCTGAGGTCGCTGTCGGAGAGGCCGCTGATGGCCTTCTGCAGATCTGCATACGAGCTCTTCAGTGCGGCCTGAAGTTTGGTGGGGTCGGTGATCGGCTCCGGTTTGGGGCCTGACGGAGCAGCGGCGCCTGTGATCACGCGGGTGAGCATTCCGTTTTCCATCACGATCAGGTTGAGGACTTCGCCGACGGAGCGAACACCCTGACCCGGCTTCCAGTCATACTTGCCGGTCATTGCTCCGGCAAGGCCGACGAACTTTCCGGACAGCCGATCTGCGTCCGATGCGTACGCACTCTGGAAGCCTGGCTGTGCGGCGGCCGTTTGGGCACGAAGACCCGAAGCGGCGAGAACGACAACAAGGAAGAGCCCACACGCAAGCGAAGCGATTCTGTTATGTCTCATGATTTGTACTCTTTCTACCTGCGCGTGCAGGCGGTTCGGATTTAGCGGCGAATGTGCTCGTATGTTGACCGAGAACCATTGGATGAGTGTGAACCGAATTGTACTCGCAGAACATGTCCCCTGTTACCAGGTAGCCCGGAAGCGCACCGCTCACTCCGCTTATTTCTTCGTGCGTCTCGGCGCGATATCGTTTGCCTGCCGCATGAGGAAGTTCCGAAATGCTCCAACGCTCCCTACAGGTGACCGGGGCCTCCGGATCGAGCCGGTCGAAGGTGTCAGCAGCCCAGGCATTATGCCGGTAGACACCGGCCGTCCGCGCCTGCTGCGCGATGCCGGGAAGTGGGGCCGGATCGAAATTACCCAACGCCAGCACGACGGCTCGCGCTTCCAGCGTTCTGCCGTCGTGGCAGGTCAATATCGCTCTGTTTCGCGCGAGTTTAGATCGACCACCTTGGCGCGGAGATACCCGATCCCGGAGACAGAGGCCAGCAGCGACTGAATGTATCTCCCGAAGACGGCACGCGGTGCGAAGGTCTTGGGCTGCGCCATCATGGGCTCCGCGTGCGGATCATGGTTCGCTCGCAGCCACGTCAGGAAATGATCGGGCTCGTCGCGCAAAGCACTGATCTTGCCAGCCGGCACGTCTTAGGATATCGCAGGCCGGGGGGCTTGCCGCAAGGCCCGGGTTTTGCCGCACAATCGGCAGGCTGTACTCAGAACCTGGGAGGCAAAATGGATATGAAATCGAATGGATCGCATGCAGTAGTTATCGCCGGAGGAGGTCCGGCGGGACTGATGCTGGCAGGTGAGCTGGCGTTGGCGGGTGTCGATGTCGCCATTGTCGAGCGGCGCACCAGCCAGGAGCTTGAGGGGATACGCGCAGGCGGCCTGCACTCGCGGACGATCGAGGTGCTGGACCAGCGCGGAATCGCGCAACGGTTCATCGCACAGGGCCAACCGCACGACATGATGAGCTTCCACGAAACTCCTCTGCGGGTCAGCGATCTCCCCTCCCGGCATAACTACACGCTCGCACTATGGCAGAACCACTTCGAACGCATCCTCGCCGAACATATCTGTGAGCTGGATGTACCGATCTATCGCGGATGCGACGTGACCGGCTTCGCGCAGGATGATACCGGCGTCGATGTCATGCTCTCCGACGGCGGATCGCTGCGGGCGGAGTATCTGGTCGGATGTGATGGAGGCCGCAGCCTGATCCGCAAAACAGCTGGCATCGAGTTCCCCGGCTCGGATGCAACGACAAGCTGGCTGATCGCCGAGATCCAGACGACCGAGGAGCCGGCATGGGGCTTCCGCAACAACGCCGTCGGCATTCACGGAATCGGCAAGCTTGACGATGGAAAACGCGCCCGTGTCGTACTCACCGAACCGCAGGTGGGTACAAGCGAACCGACACTGCGCGATGTGAGTGAAGCGCTGATCGGAATCTACGGGACCGACTTCGGGGCTCATAGTCCTAACTGGGTCTCGAGATTCACCGATATGACACGGCAGGCTGCGACCTATCGCGATCGACGAGTGCTGCTGGCCGGCGACTCTGCCCACGTGCATCCCCCGATGGGCGGACAGGGCTTGAACATCGGCGTGCAGGACTCGATGAATCTGGGATGGAAGCTCGCCCAGGTAGTGAAGCGGATCTCGCCGGATCACCTGTTGGACACGTATCACGCCGAGCGTCACCCGGTCGCTGCTCGCGTGTTGCGCAACACCATGGCGCATGTCGCGCTGCGCCGTCAGGACGAACGCTCGAAGGCCCTGGCTGAGTACGTCTCGCAGTTCCTCCGCATGGACGAACCGCGCGTACGAATGGCCGCGGAGGTATCGGGCCTCGACGTCCATTACAACCTCGGCGAAGGACATCCCCTGCTCGGCCGCCGTATGCCTGATCTTGATCTGGTCACCGCAAATGGCTCGTTGCGGGTCTTCACTTTGCTGCACGATGCCCAGCCGGTGCTGATTAATTTCGGTGAAGGCAGCTTCGACATCGCTCCGTGGAAGGATCGGGTTCAGTTGGTCGATGCGAAGTACACGGGTGCGTGGGAACTTCCGGTGATCGGAGTCGTCACTGCTCCCATTGCCGTATTGGTGCGTCCCGATGGATATGTGGCCTGGGTGGGAGACTCGACGCAAGAGGGACTCGTTGATGCACTGACGATGTGGTTTGGACCTGCTGCGGAAGCGTAGCGTGTAGGTTCAGATTAATTTCAACAAGGTACAGACTGGGTGCCCCATATCTGGCGGTTTCATCGCCAGATGTGGGTTCGGCGAACTTCGGTATCTTCTCCGATAYATTGCCCTCAGCGGCTAAAGCCGGCTGTTGTTGGGGCTGATACGGGACGGCTGAAGCCGTCCCCTTAAGCAAGGCATTCGCGCGTTGCGCGAACGGGTTTTTAGTCTTGCTTAAGGGCATGGCTTCAGCCATGCCGTACCGGCGCAGAAAGGAATGCGGCTTTAGCCGCTGAGGTCAAATCTATCCCCTACCACCCTGCCACGGCGGACAAAGTCCCCATGACGATCACATCTTGACAATCAAGACGTGAAGCTGCCAAGCTTGGTTCCATGACTGAGCAGAACACCGATGTCATCCAGGGCACACTCGACCTGCTGATCCTGAAGACTCTGAGTCTCGAGCCGATGCACGGCTTCGGCATCGCCCGCCGCGTCGAACAGGTCTCCCGCGGAGTGTTCAAGGTGAACCCCGGTTCCCTTCTCACGGCGCTGCAGCGATTGGAACGTGCCGGCTGGCTCGATGCAGAGTGGAAGAACACCGAGAACTCGCGCCGTGCGAAGTTCTACATGCTTACGCGCGCGGGCAGGAAACAGTTGGAGTTGGAAGAAGAGGACTGGAACCGGCGATCCTCCGCCGTAGCCAGGCTTCTCCGCCAAGAGGCGTAACAGCCACTCTGGTGTCAAGCATGTTTCTCATCGAGAACCCACACACTGGGTGCCCAAACGGTGTATGGGAGTTCAACTAGCAACCAGGAACCAGCAACTAGCAACTACTTTCAGCTCGCTTCCACCAACTGGATCCGGTACGTCCTGCCGACTCGCAGGCTTCGGAACTCTTCTTCCGGTACGGAGAGGTTGGGGCCGTTCAGTAGTTCGTGAGACGGAGCGTCCGTGGCGTCGCTGTCGCGCACGATGCGGGTTGAGGCGATGAACTCCTGTGGCTCCCATGACTCCAGGCCGACGACGCGAAGACCGATAACTGGCATAAAGACTCTGCACTCCTTTGAAGAAGATCTTGGAAGCCGCAGACTGGGCCGGTTGCGTTGTGCGAGGACGCGGCGGGCGCGGTCCAGTCTGCGGCAGTACACGATGCGGCGTGCCAGCACATCCTTCGCCGCAGCGTCCAGAGCACTTACCGCCTCCTTCTCCTCGGCGGTTCCGAAGAGCTGCAGATCGCAGTGGCAGTAGCGCTCGCGCTCGCAACAGGTGGAGCGGTAGCGGGCCAGGATCACCGCCCGGCGCCGGTCGGCTTCCAGATAGCTGCGCCATAGGCAACCGGCTTCAGCCTCCCAGGCAGCCATTCGCCGCTCCAACGCGTCGGGATGTGCCAGCACAGGCATCGTGTGTACATCGCGCTTATCAGCATTGCGATAAACGCGATAAACAAATGATAACCATACTAATCAAATTTAGCAAGAGCGCTAAGCGATATTTTTATCAATTCTCCCCTCCCGGGGTGCCCCACCCTCGCGGAGCTAGGGTGGGTTCCAGGAGCCACGAATTCCAAGCTCTGACGAAATATTGTGGATGCGATTGGTGAAAGAGTCGTGGCTTCTCCGCCCGCCCTAGCGTTGCGAGGACGGGGCACCCAGGCGGGGCGGACCTTTGTCTTCGACAAAGAATGGGGCAACGGAGATCCCGGCGCCGATAGGCGCCTTATTCAATCATTCAATTCTTCAATCATTCAATCGCCCGCGCACCATTCAACTATTCAACAATTCAACCATTCAACAGGCGGGCTATAACCCGCCCTCCCCCATCTTGTGCATCACCTGGCCGATGATGACGACGCGGTCGATCTCTTCGCTGTTGACGATCTCTTCGGCGTAGGCCTTGTTGTCGCTGACGATGCGCAGGCGGCCGTCGGCCAGCCAGAAGAGGCGTTTGATGCGCAGGTCGTTGCCGTAGGCAAGCGCGAAGACGCGGCCGTCGACGACGTTGCGCTGGTTGATATTTACCGCGACTTTGTCGCCGCCCCACAGTGTGGGAACCATGCTGTCGCCCTCCACCGTAACGATGCGCAGGTCGGCTTCACGCAGGCGCTTCTTGCGCAGCCAGGAGCTCTTGAAGGTGAGCCGCTCCAGGGTCTCGATAAACTCCGGCGGCTGTGCTCCGGGGCCGGCCTGCAGGCGGACGTCGTAGACCGGGATGCGAACCTCGCCCTCGTCGTCATCCTGATATTCACCATCATCCTCGGCGCGGACGCGCTGCATGGGAAACGGCTCGTTCGGATGAGCGTCGCCTTTGCCCCAGATCAGGTAGTCGACGGTGGTGTTCAGCGCCTCTGCCGCCGACTCCAGCAGAGAGCGGCGGATGCGGTCAGGCTGCGTCGTGTCCGACTCCCAGTTGAAGATCGTCGGCCCGGTGGCGCCGATCAGCGTTCCCAGCTTGCGCTGCGAATAACCCAGTTCTCGCCGCAACGCCTGAATCCGATGTCCAAAGGTCTGCATGTTAATCAAACTTAGCATAGAATTGCACAATTTTCGATTAGAGTTATTGACTAATTTGGTTAGTACGCTTATCGTCTCTCTATGACGAAACAAGAGGCGCTTACCCTGCTGAGAATCAACCAAGCGCAGATGGCCCGGATCTTCGGCGTGAGCCGAGCCGCGGTCTCCCAGTGGCCCAGCGATGCGCCGCTGCCCCCCAAGCGCCTGATGCAGTTGAAATACGAGCTTCATCCGGAGCTCTTCGACCAAGAGGAGGCCTGAACCGTGGAAACATCCTCCCGCGAGATCATCCGCTGCACCCGCTGCCGCATGCAGCAATATATGACTCAGACCCAGCGCTGCCGCCGCTGCAGCGGAGACCTTCTGCCTCCTTCGCCGCCGCCCGAACCTGAACAGCCAGAAACAGTCGCCGCATCAAGCCTGATGGCCACGCGCCTGCGCTTAGTCCGGCGCTGCCGGCACTTCAGCCAGCCCGAGCTGGCAGAACGCGCCCAGGTCTCGCAGCAGTTCATCTCGGTGATGGAGCGGGGACGCTCGCGGGTCACGCTCGAAACGCTGGAGCGTTATGCCAAGGCGCTGAATCTTCCGCTGCATGTGCTCTTCGCACCGGCGCCGCAGTTCGAGCGCTTCCTGCAGAAACAAGGGATGGTGTAAATGGCGCGTATCCGCACCATCAAACCCGACTTCTTCAAACATGAGGACCTCTTCGACCTGGAGCAGGAGACTGGGCTTCCCGTCCGCATCGCCTTCGCCGGGTTGTGGACCGTGGCCGACCGCGACGGTCGCTTCGAGTGGAAGCCGCGAACGCTGAAGACCGATGTACTTCCGCATGATCCGGTGGACTTTGCCCAGGTGCTCGACGCGCTGGAGACGCGTGGCTTCCTCAACACCTACGAGGTGGACGGCAGACGCTACGGCGTCATCCCCTCGTGGGACAGGCACCAGGTGATCAATAACCGCGAGTCGCAGAGCGTGCTTCCGCCTCCTCCGCAGTTAGACAACGTGTCCCCCACACGTGAGCCACGCGTGCAGGACGCGGACAAAGATTCCCTGACGCATGCACCAGCGGAAGGGAAAGGAAGGGAAGGGGAAAGGAAAGGAAGGGAGCAACGCGGACGGCCACGCGTTGACGCCGCCGGTTTAGCTCGTGGAGTCCTCGATGAGCTGCGACTCTCCGGAGACGATCTACTCCGCACCCTCACTGATGTCTGCAAGCTTGAACTCCAGGCAGGCGCGGCGCCGGAGAAGCTGCGAGAGACGCTCGTCGAGAGCTTCCGCCATTTCAACCAGGCACGGCCGCGATTGCAGATCACCTGGGGACCGGCACGCTTCTTCGGCGAAGGACACTGGCGCGATGCAACGCTGTGGCCGTGGAAGGACGGAGCCTCTTCAGCAGTCACCAGTCAAGCCACGGTTGGTGTCTACCGGCAGTCTGAGATTGACGAGGAAGCCAGGGCAAAGGCGGAGCGACGAAAGGCGGAGTTCGAGCTCCTTGAGGGCGCGAACGCGAATGCCGGGTATACCGTCTGGCAGTCGATGCGGTCACGACTGCAGGAGTCGCTCGACAGTCAGAGCTTCGATACCTGGATCAAGCCGCTGGGAACTGCCGGAATCAAAGACGCGCAGTTGATTCTGGTTGCTCCCAATGAAGCGTTTGGACAGGTGCCTGACCGGTTTCAATTCAAACGCTTCCTCCCCCACACTGTTCCGTCCATACGGATAATCTTTGGAGATGGTGGAGGATAGGAATTACAGAAATAGGACGAACTTCGAATCGTCTACATCAAGAGGTTCGTGGTCTGAGCTCAGGAAGCGCACGCGATACAGGCATGTTTCATCTTCCTGATTGGCGCACTTCAGGCGGTCGATCTCGATGACATCGCCGAAGTATTCTGCTGCGCCCTGGGTCAGGCCTTCGACCAGTCCGCAGAGATTGATGGGTGACCTGTAGCCCACCAGCAGCGTCTGATTGTCGCCCTCGCAAACGGTGAAATCCGGGAGGACCTCTGACATGTTCATCGTTTCCACATCCAGATCGAGCAACAGATCCCGCAGTGTATTTGCCGCTGCGAACACTATGGGATAGTGGATGGCCAACAGAGGCGCAGCTCGGCGGCCAAGCCAACGCCAGGTCTCCACTTCGGTCTTGCCAAGGCTCGTGGCAGTGACCTGCACCAGGCGAATCAGCTCGTCGTCCGGATAGCTGCCGAACGAGGCATGGATGCCATCACTGCCGGCTTGATCCAACAGCTCGTCCCACACATCAGAGTCGAACTCTGCGGTGACGATCTCTTCAAGCCAGTTAAATAGGATGCCCTTCACAGCTACTTCCCTCGGATACTTCTTCGCCTCATCGGCGGGTGGAGGCATGGGATGAGAGAGGTTGGAGCAAATCGAACCATGGGCACGGTACGAAAGATTTGGGGGTGATTTAGAGGGCTTATAGCGTGGTGGCGGTCCTAGCCCACCCTAGCGTTGCGAGGGTGGGGCACCCGGCGATATAAGCGGCAATGACAAGAGAGTTACATCCATATTTTTCAACCGCTAAAAGGCGAGCGTCTAAGATACTGAGACATCGTGACCCAGGCTTTCATTCATCGCATTGCAACAGCGGCTCCGGAGCATGAGGTCCATGGAGCCTTCGTCGCCTTTGCCGGCAAACTGCTGCAGGATGACCGCGCACGGTCACTCTTTCATCGCATGGCGGCGAAGGCAGAGATCGATCGCCGCTACTCCGTACTGCAGGTTGTCCCGCCCTTTGCGGACGATGCGGTGAATGCGCATGAGTTCTACCAGCTCAACAGCTTTCCGGGCACCGAGGAGCGTATGCGTGTCTATGAACGCTGGGCTCCGCGGCTGCTTTACAAAGCGCTTGACCGGCTGAATCTGACGCAGGCGGAACGCGGCCGCATTCGCCATGTGATCGTGACCTCATGCACCGGCCACTATGCGCCGGGGCTGGACTTCGCGATCATCGACTATCTCGGTCTGTCGCGCGAGGTCTCGCGGACGATGGTCGGGTTCATGGGCTGCTATGCCGCCATCAACGGCCTGCGTCAGGCGCAGCACATTGTCCGCTCCGCACCGGATGAGAGTGTTCTGCTGGTCAACCTGGAGCTGTGCACACTGCATCTGCAAGAGTCACAGGATCTGGCTGAGGTGCTGTCGTTCCTGATCTTCGGCGATGGCTGCGCTGTCAGCTTGATCTCGGCCGAGCCCGGCGGTCTGGCTATCGATGCGTTCCGCACCGTGATGGTCGATGGCACCCGGGATCTGATCACCTGGCGTATCGGCGATGGAGGCTTCCTGATGCATCTCTCAGGACAGGTGCCAGGTGAGATTGAGAAGTGGCTTCGGCAGGCTGGCGGAGAACTTGCAAACAACGGTACTTCGCTCTGGGCGATTCATCCCGGCGGCAACTCCGTTCTGGATGCGGTGGAGCACGGACTTGGACTTCCGGCTGAAGCGCTGACCGCGTCGCGTCATGTGCTGCGCAGTTATGGCAATATGTCTTCCGCGACGGTGATGTTTGTTCTGGAGGAGCTGATGCGCTCGGCACAGGCAGGAGAGAAAGGTCTGGCGATGTCGTTTGGCCCGGGGCTCACGGCGGAGACGATGGAGTTCCATGCGGTCTGAACGGAAGGACTTCACCCAGCGCGCTCACATTTCGGAGTGGATGGATGAACCATGTTCCTATCCAACGTTTCGCGAATGCCTGCGCGACCTGGAAGAGGTGAACCGTGTGCTGGGGGGGTACACGCCTTCGCTTGCATGGATTGAGGAGTCGCTGCAGCACTGCAACGGACCGGTTCATCTGCTGGATGTGGGCAGCGGCGGCGGAGGCCTGCTGCGCGCGGTGGAAGCTTCGGAGACAGCCCGCCGGCGTGGCGTGCACCTGACAGGAATCGATCTGAATCCGCATGCGGCCCAGGCGGCGAAGGAGTTCACGCCGAAGGACTCTGCCATTGCGTGGATGACCGGCGATGTGTTCACGTATCAGGGGCCTGCAACGCTGATCGTCAGCTCGTTGCTGACACATCATCTGACCGAAGATCAGATCGTGCGCCTCCTGGCATGGATGGAGGCGACGGCCACCGGCGGATGGCTTATCAACGATCTTCGCCGCAGCGCCAAGGCGTATTACAGCTTCAAGGTGCTGGCCTGGGCCCTGCGCTGGCATCGCTTCGTGCGTCATGACGGGCCGATATCGGTCCGCAGAGCATTTCTGGCGGAGGACTGGCAGCGTATGTGTTCCGCCGCAGGGCTTCCGATGAGCGAGATTCGCATTGAAGAAAAACCGTTTGCCCGGCTGTGTGTTTCTAGGCGGAAGTTATGAGCGCGATGCTCGATGTCATCGTCGCCGGAGGAGGACCTGCCGGCGCGGCGCTGGGCACGTTGCTCGCCGGGCAAGGCCGTACCGTGATGCTGTTTGAGAAGACAGCTGCAGCGCAAGACAAGATGTGCGGTGAGTTCTTCAGCGAAGAAGGAGCTCGCTATCTTGCTGCTCTAGGGGTCGATCTGCGTGTACTTGGAGCGGTCACGATCGATCGAGTCCGGCTGGCGGCGAGGGATGTTCTGGCCGAGTGTGCACTCCCCTTCCCTGGTCTCTCTCTTCCTCGCCGCATCGTCGATGAGTGCCTGCTGCAGCGTGCGTCTGAAAGTGGCGTTGCTGTCGTGCGGGGAACAAGTGTAGAGCAACTTACGGGCGCACCTGGCGAATGGCGCGTACGTCTTAGCGACGGCGCTGAACAAACATCGAAGGATGCCTTCGTCGCCACGGGTAAGTACGATCTTCGTGGGCGGAAACGTAACGGCGGCTCGCAGAACGACCTTGTCGCTTTCAAGATGTACTTCCGGCTGTCCGCAGAACAAGAGCAGCACCTGCGTGGCTGGGTGGAGCTGATTCTCTTCCCCGGCGGCTATGCCGGGCTGCAACTTGTTGGAGAGGGCTGCGCCAACCTCAGCCTGTTGCTCACGAAGTCCGAGCTGAAACGCAGTGCAGCTGAGTGGGACCGCGTACTCACACATGCCATGACATCGTCAGCTCATTTAGCAAGCAGACTTGCGGGCGCAACGCAGTTACGTTCCAGGCCGATTACGCTGTCATCAATTCCGTATGGGTATCGGCGAACGGCAACAGAAGATGGCCCGTGGTATCTCGGCGATCAAGGCGCGGTGATGCCGTCGTTCACCGGTGACGGCATGTCGATTGCGCTGCACTCCGCCTTTCTCGCCGCGGATGCATATCGTCACGGCGTGACGGCGCGTGCGTATCAGGCGCTGCTGGCGCGGCAACTGAAGCGGCCCGTACGATTTGGTACTGCGCTCTCGCGGTGTATGGTCTCCATACCGGCGCTGGCACAGGCGCTTCGTCTTTATCCCGGCGCGATGGCGTGGAT
>NZ_JBFRCY010000074.1:0-9462 GCF_052113305.1 Terriglobus sp. YAF25 | reverse complement strand
GGCATTGACACTCTCAGGATCATCCAACAGTTTGACGAAGAGCACGGTGCCGTACGGGCGCGGCACTTCAAGCTGGCTATCGCCGAAACCCGGCGGGACATCCTTGGCGTTGTCGAACTTGCTGGTCGCTGCGACTGCTTTCAGTAAGTACAAATTGCTGCCGATCAGGTGGCAGGGCTTGGTGTCGTCCACCGGGCAGCGAATCTCTTTCAACATCGGCGCCCGCACCAGCGTTGCCAGCGGCTGCCAGTCTCCCTGAGAACCATCTGCTCCGACAGCACGGAACTGCAGTTTGCCAAAGCCCGAGGCTCCCAGCGCTTTCGACGGATCAAGGTTCGCGATAGCGGTAGATGCATCCTGCAACACCAGCGTGCCATCGTCAAAGCTGAGCATCGTCTTCAAGGAGCCGTCTTTGGTCGCAACCTCGATCTTCTGGCTGCGAGGAAAGGCGCCATTGGCTTTCAAAAAGAACGTGAGCTTATCTGAAAGAGGAAGGTCATCCTTATTCGATAACCGAATGGAAGGAACACCGCCATTAGGCGCTGTAATATGCCGGTTCACCAGTGTAACCGTCGGACGTGCTTCCAGAATCGAGGCTTGAACATCGACCGTCCGTCCATCTTTCAGATGGGCGTGTGCTGTCGCTGTCTCACCGGGCTTGACCTTCAGTACCGGAGCGTCCTTGGAAAGGCTCAGATTCAGGATGCTGCCAGGCTCTCCGGATGGCGTGAAGGTCGCGCCGTTCAACTCTACGGATTGCACCTGATCGAGCGAGTTGCCCTCTAACACTCCGGCCGTATCACCGGCGTGCAGTTTGAATGAGGTCAGCTTCGCAGCCTCGTTGTAGGCCTTGGTCTCGACCTGTTGCGGCTGCTGATCTCCATACTGCTCTAATTCAACACGCAGATCACCTGGGTTCACATCTTTGAGCATCGCCTTGGCAATAAGCTGATGCGATTGTTCTCCGGGATGAAAGTCCGCATTGATCTTCTTCGGACCGCTGACGACCTCTACCTTTTCGACGCAGCCAATGCCGGTAGAAGCGAGCGTAAAGGCGTGTTCGCGTCCGACGATGACACCATCTTCCGAGGTCAGCTTCCAATCCTTGCCTGGCTCGTTCTGCAGCGGCAATGTCGGTCCATCAAAGGAGTCGAAACCCCACTGGCCGTGAACGGTGCCGGTCAGCCCACCTCCTGCAGACGACGCGGGTTTAGAAGCAATCGACGTATCATCCGCCGTCATGGAACGCCTGCTATCCTCTGCCGCGGAGGTCAGCACAAGCCCGCCCTTGGAGGCGTCGGCAACCAGCGGAATATCCTTCCCTTCCGGCGTATTCACATGCAGCACCAGATCGTGCGCGATGCCGGTCGAGAAGACCAGAGGGGCATTCTGCAGATGCAACACAACCTCCGGCTTCAGCAGGCAGGTCACTTCCTTGGGATTGCCCGGCTGTAGCGGAGGCAGCTTCGTCGGTTGGATGCCCGGCAGTGCAATCACAATCACCGACTTTGGATTGTGGAACGAAGGAGCGGCATTGAGGCGGAGATTGAAGTGATCGGTATCAGGAAACGCCACCGCCGGAATGTACTGGTACTGGGCGGTATGCATGTTGGTCAGCAGCTTGGTCAGATCCACCACTGCACCGACATACGCGCTATAAGCGCCACCACCGAATGGAGCGGTCGAAGCCGCAGCGCCAGCGAGGTCGGCGCCGCCATTGTTGGCCAGCTCCGTTACGATGCTGGCGCCATGGCCATCATCGAGCAGGGTCTGATTCCCGCTCTGCGTCAGGCAGACGATCTGCTGCTCCGCGGGCTGGTTGAAGCAGTCGGAGTTGGGCTTCAGAGCGAGCGTCCGAGCCAGAGCCTCAGAGCGGTCCGAGAGCAGTTTGGCATCGTTCGTCGCCGGAATCTGGCGCATTCCTGCCAGATAACGCTCGATGCGGGCCTGCTCGAAGCCAAGCTCCGTCAGGTCCTGCGAGGCGCGGACAAAGATGCCGGGACGGCCGCGCACAGCCGACTTCAACGTTCCGAAGTCTCCGCCCGTCTCAGGAGCGAGAAAGAGCAGCGCCTGCTGCGCGTCTTTCGGCACAGTGACGAAGACTCCCTCTTCCTTTACCTTTTTGTTCCAGCTCTCGATCTTGGTAAACCACTCATCCGGTGGAGGGTTGGTGGTGCCCCGCAGAAAGGCCGCAATCAGCAGCAGATGCACCGACTGGGATTCCGGCAGCTCCGGACGCAGCCAGAGCCGGTCCCCGGGCTGCAGGTTTGCAACCTGCGCAATCGGGAGCGTACGGCTGCCGCGCGTGACGCGGATATCGACTTTGGGGCCGGTCAGATCGAAGCGGGCAGGGTCCGCCTGGACCGCCGTAGCAGCACAGAGTGCGGCAAGAGAGAGGAGTCGAACAAACTGGCTCATCGTTCTAGGTTAGATTGACCAGACCCTCGGATGGTTATCCGCCTAGAAGTTGTACAAAATAGATCGGTTAGCTCGCTACGGAACCTTTGTGCCGAACGTCGGCGCCCCGCACCCAGAAGATCACGTCTTCGGCAACGTTGGTTGCATGGTCTCCGACCCGCTCCAGATTGCGCGAGATGATCAAGGCATTCAGGGCCTGCGGCGTCAGTTCCGGCTGACGCTTGATGAGCGCGCTCAATGCGGTGAAAGCCGCATCATTCATCGCATCCACCTCATCGTCCATCGCGAGTACCGAGCGCGCCAGTTCAGCATCGCCTTCGATAAACGCCTGCAGAGCCTTGCGGACCATCGCCGAAGCGAGGGACGCGGCACGTGGAATGTCTACCGGGAGATCGACATTCGAATAGGCTCCCATCTCCCGCACGCGGACGGCGATGTTTACAGCCTGGTCACCGACGCGCTCAAGGTCAGCGTTAATGCGAATGACAGAAAGAATGAACCGCAGATCAATGGCCATGGGCTGTTCCATCGCCAGCAGATCGAGCGCTGCCTGGTCGATCTCACGCTCCAGCCGATTGATGGCCGGCTCCGATTTGAAGACCAGTTCGCAGATCTCTAAATCACGCGTGCGATATGCCTCAATGGCACGCTGAATCGCCTGCTCGGCCATACCCGCCATGACCAGCAGCTTTTCTTTTAACTCATCGAGACTCTGATGAAACCGGATACGCATTAGAGCACTTCTCCTAATACTGTAACTTTGGATAAACCTGCGAATGCCGTTTTCTTCGCCGGAAAACGGCGCAGACAGCCAAGACTTCACCCCAGCGAACGAGTTCGCTGGGGACCCCGAGCCTCCGCTCTGCAACTTTTAGGAGAAATGCTCTAGCCGAACCTGCCCGTGATGTAATCTTCGGTCCGTTTGTCGCTCGGGTTTGTGAAGATTTTGTGAGTCGAATCGAACTCGACAAGATGTCCGCTTAAAAAGAACCCTGTCTTCTCGGCCACACGCGCCGCCTGTTGCATATTGTGGGTCACGATGACGATGGTGTACTCGTCTTTAAGCTGAAAGATCAAGTCTTCAATCTTCGCGGTCGAGACCGGATCAAGCGCCGACGCGGGTTCATCCATCAGCAACACTTCAGGATCAACGGCAATCGCTCGGGCAATGCAGAGACGCTGCTGCTGGCCACCGGAGAGCGAGGCTCCGCTCTTGGACTTCAGATGATCCTTTACTTCGTCCCACAGCGCCGCCTGCCGCAGCGAACGCTCGACAACCTCATCGAGTACACGCTTATTGCGGAATCCGTTCAGCTTCAGGCCGCTGGCTACGTTGTCGTAGATCGACATSGTCGGGAAMGGGTTCGGCCGCTGGAAGACCATGCCAATGCGTCGGCGAACCTCAACTGGAGAAGCATCTTTGTAAACATCAACATTACCGACGCGGACCGTTCCTTCTGCCCGAGCGACAGGGTTAGTCTCATGCATGCGGTTCAGGCAGCGCACAAAGGTGGACTTGCCGCAGCCGGACGGGCCGATCAGCGCCGTCGCCGAGTTGGCGGGAATCTGCAGATTGATGCCCTTCAGCGTGTGAGTCTGGCCGTACCACGCATTCAGGTCTTCGACTTCAATACCGACGCCCACTCAGTGCCCTCCATTGAGCATGCCACGCCCGGTCACCACCCGGACCAGCGTGACGGAGACCATAATCAGCACAATCAGCACCAGAGCGCCAGCCCAGGCCAAACGATGCCACTCGTCATATGGTGAGACCGCATAGACAAAGATCTGTAGCGGCAGTGCTGCTATCGGCTCATTCGGGCTGGTCGGCCAGAACTGGTTGCCGAAGGCAGTAAAGAGCAGCGGCGCCGTCTCTCCGGCAACACGCGCAAACGCCAGCATGCAACCGGTGATAATGCCCGGCGAAGCGGTCTTCAAACTTACCGTCATCACCGTGCGCCACTTTGGAATGCCGAGACCCAACGCCGCCTCGCGCACTGCATTGGGCACCGTTGCCAGCATCTCTTCCGTAGTACGTGTCACCGTCGGCACCATCATGATGGCCAGGGCCACACCCGCGGCAAACGCCGAAAAGTGCTTCTGGGGAACAACAATCAGAGAATACGCCGCAATGCCCATCACGATGGATGGCACCCCGTTCAGCACATCAGCGGTAAAGCGGATAGCATTTGCCAAAGTCTTGCCGCCACCAAACTCGTGCAGGTAGATACCTGCACCGATGCCAACCGGAATTCCAAGAAGGCTGGCGAGCGAGAGAATGATGCCCGATCCGACAATCGAGTTGGCCATACCGCCCCCGGGTTCTCCCACGGGCCGCGGCAGATGTGTAAAGAAGGCCACGTTGAGCGAGCGGACGCCTTGAAACAGCAGATACACCAGGATCGCGAACAATGGAGCAATCACCAGCACAGTGCTCAATATCGCCAGCACGCTAAATAGGTGATTGGCCGCCTGGCGGCGGCCAACATTCGCACGCGATGGACGATGAGGCACTCTACACCGCCCTCGCTGTGTTGCCGCGCGTCACCATGAAGACCAGCAGGCGAGCGACGGCATTCACGACAATGGTGACGAGAAAGAGCGCGAGGCCGATCTCAATCAAAGCACTCAGATAGAGGTCGCCGGTCGCTTCAGTAAATTCATTCGCGATGACGGAAGCCAGCGTATAGGCCGGTGCGAAGAGACTCTTCGGAATCGCCGCGTGATTGCCAATCACCATGGTGACCGCCATCGTCTCGCCAAGAGCACGGCCAAGTCCAAGGATCACGGCTCCGACAATACCGATGCGCGCATTGCGCAACACACCGATACGCACCATCTCCCACCGGGTGGCCCCCAGCGCCAGCACACCCTCACGCTGTGTATTGGGCACCGCCTTCATGACATCGCGCGCGATGGAGGAGATGACCGGCAACACCATGATTGCCAGAATCATGCTGGCCGTCAGCAGACCGATGCCGAAGTTCGGGCCATGAAAGAGGCCTGTCCAGCCGAAAAACTTCTTCAGAAAGGGCCCGACACTACTCCGCATGATCGGCACCAGGACGAAGATCGCCCACAAGCCATAGACCACTGAAGGAATCGCAGCCAGGAGCTCCGTAAGAAACGAAATCGGCGTGCGCAGAGCACGGGGACACATCTCGTTGATAAAGACTGCCACGCCAAGCGCCAGCGGCACCGCAATCAAAAGAGCCAGGAAGGCGGAGGCCAGCGTTCCCCAGATGAACGGAACCGCACCGAAGCTGCCGCGCACCGGATCCCAGTCTGAACGCAGAAAAAAGCTGAGGCCGAACTCATGCAGGCTGAGCCTGGAGCGTAGGATCAGAATTCCCAGGATGAGGGCGACGATAGCAAAGATGCTCAGGGCACACCCCAGCATCAGGGCTGCAAAGGTGCGGTCAGCCGCACCACCACTGCCGCGCTGCATCAAAAAGCGGCGTACCTCAGAGGCAGTCTGTGCCCCCTCCATCTCTGAGTGCTGTGTCGTCACCCGGCTCTTCCCGATCCCCTTCCTAGAGTATCTGGAATATGTGTGAACGCGGAATGAACAGCTTGATTAATAAGGCTTTGCGTGTGTTACCGGATACTGGCCACGGTATTTTTTAAACGCTCTGCTACAGGGCGAGGCAAAGGAGCGTAACCCATGGCGGCAGCCTCCGGCTCTCCTTCAGAGATCATCCAGAGCAGGAAGTCGTGCAGTTGTCTGCCCTTAGTGGAGTCAGCCGATTGCTGCGGAACGAGCAGCCAGGTAAAGGAACAGATCGGATAGCTGGCTGTCCCGCCGGCATTTGCCAGGGAGACCCGGAAATCGGCGGGAATCGTATCTGCCTGCGCCTCGGCTGCAGCCGTGACAGCCGCGGGACTGGCCTTGATCCACTGGCCTGCACCATTCCGTACCAGACCGAAGGTCATGTGGTTCTGTAAGGCGTAAACCAGCTCCACATAACCGAAGGCGTAGGGAGCCTGACGCACCATGCCGGYAACGCCCTCATTGCCCTTTTGTCCAATGCCGGCCGGCCACTTCACCGAAGTGGAGTTACCCACCTGCTGCGCCCAGACTGGACTCACCTTGGTGAGATAGTCGGTGAAGATGAAGGTGGTGCCGGAACCATCGGAGCGATACACCGGCAGAATCTCTTCATGCGGAAACTTTATGCCGGGGTTATCGGCAATGATCTTCTGGTCGTCCCAGAAGGTAATCGTACCGAGATAGATCCCCGCGAGTACCTCCGGAGAAAACCGTATCTCCGCAGAGATACCAGGCAGGTTGTAGACCGGAACCACTGCGCCGAGCACCGTCGGGATATGCAGCAGTGGATGGGACGACTGCTGCAACTGCGTATCGGTCATGGGATCATCAGACGCACCGAAATCGACGATGCCCTGCGAGACCTGTCGAATGCCGCCTCCGGAGCCAATGGGCTGGTAGTTGATGTGCACGCCAGGATGCAACCGGCCATACTCGGCAAACCACTTGGAGTAGATGGGATTCGGAAAGCTGGCTCCGGCGCCGTTGATCGTCAGTATGCCTGGGTCTGCAGTAGGAGTGCCCGTCTTCTGGGGCGATTTGCAGCCGGTCAGCAGGGCAAACGAGAGCAGGATGGGCACAACGGAGCGCACATCCCTCACCATATCAGCCCTGCACCACAGGCAAGGTGAACGCGAAGGTGCTTCCCTGGGTAAGGCGGCTCTCCACCCAGATATTTCCGCCATGCTGCATCACGATATGGCGCGCGATGGCGAGCCCGAGGCCTGTACCGCCGGTCTCCCGGGAACGTGCTTTGTCCACACGGTAGAAGCGCTCGAAGATGCGGTCGTGATGCTCCGAGGCGATACCCGCACCCCAGTCCCGGATGCGGAACTCCGCATGGCCCCCCTTTTGTTCGACAGAGACCTCGATCCGGGCGGGCTCCCCGGTCGTAGCGCGGCCATACTTCGTCGCGTTCTCAATCAGGTTGGAGAGCACCTGGGTCGTGGCATCGGCATCCGCCATCACATTGATCGCGTCCATGGTGCCGATGTCGAGCTTGGCCCCTGCGTCCCGCACAATCCCGCGGACAGCAGCGACTGCATCGCGTACCAGCTTCTCTGCGGGGACGACCGTCGGATGGATGGGATTCTCACCGCTTTCAACTCTGGCCAGAACCAGAAGATCCTCGGTCAGGCGAGTCATACGGGTGGCGTTTTTCAGGATCGTTTCAAGAAACTCCCTGGACTGAGGAGACAGCGACCGCTCAAAGTCCAGAAGGGTCTCGACGTAACCGGAGATGGAGGTCAGCGGAGTGCGCAGCTCGTGAGAGACGTTAGCAATGAACTCCCGCTGGGTACGCTCCACCTGCTCGATGCGGGTCAGGTCGTGTAATACGGCAACAGCGCCGCCACCGGGGATAGGACCGGCGTTCACTTCAAAGATGCGGCCGGGCTTGAGCGAAGTAGACCGGCGCTGTGTCACCAGACCATCGTCAAGAGCCACCTGCAAGCAAAGCAGCACCTCTGGATCACGGATGGTATGCACGATCGCCTGTCCGTGGCGGACTGCACCTTCGAGCTCGCGACGCATGGGTTCATTCGCCCACTGGATGCGTCCCGCCGAATCCACAGCGACGACAAGGTCTTGCATGGAATCCAGAACGGCTGCAAGCTTGGCCCGTTCTTCTTCAATCGCTGCGATCTGGGAACGAACCTTCTGCCGCGCTGCGTCAAACGCAGGCCAAAGATCCTGAAAATCACCCAGATCGGGCCGATTGGCCTGCTGTTCCGGCGTAGATGCCACGATAGCCAGACGAAGGCTGGAGGCATCTCTCCGCAGCGCACCGCTGATAATCGCGATGGCAAGCAAAGAGATGCCCAGCATGATGGCCGCAAGCGTGATGAAGCGCAGCCACACAGGCGAGTCGGACAAAGCCCAACCAGCGCCAAATGCGGCCAGAGCCGTAACCACGCACAGCAGTACCGCAATTCCAGTGATGGTCCGCTTCAAGGCGTTCCCTCAGACGGTCTTCGGCATTTCGAAACGATAACCGGCGCCGCGCATGGTTTTAAGGTAACGCGGGTTTTCCGGATCGGCTTCAATCTTCTCGCGAATTCGCCGTACATAGACGTCGACCGAACGCGGAGTGACGAAGCGAGCGTCGCCCCAGACGGCGTCAAGCAACTGATCGCGGGTAAAGACACGGCCTGGATGGCGGGCAAGATAATCCAGCAGACGGAACTCGGTAGCCGTCGTCGTCTGCAGGTGACCACCTACTTTCAACTGCATGGCAGCCTGATCAATCTCAATATTGTCGAAGCTAACAATGCTTGGCGCAGTAGGACGTTCAAAGCGGCGCAACACGGCCTTCACACGAGCCAACAGCTCCCGGGTGCCGAAAGGCTTGGTGATGTAGTCATCGGCTCCCAATTCCAGACCGAGCACACGATCGTTCTCGCTGGCGCGCGCGGTGAGGAAGATGATGGGGATCGTCGACAGCGCGGGGTTGGAGCGCAGACGACGGCAAAGATCCAGACCGTCACCGCCGGGCACCATGATGTCCAGCAGGAAGAGGGCCGGGGGTTGCCGCTCAGCGTCAGAGGCTACGTTAGTAGCCGCGTTGAAAGCCCGGACGATGAAGCCCGCAGCCTCCAGATGGTACTGCACCAGCCGCTGGATATCGAGGTCGTCTTCCAGCAGAAAGATGGTCTGGCTCACAGAGTATTTTTCTCCTGTGTTCGGCCTTAGGCTATCGCACCCGAAGGTCTGGAATGCAAAAATAATGTGAATCTGCTCATCTGATCTGTTGATTCGCAACGGATTTACGAGCCATCTACGAAGGTGATGGTGTAGTGTGGGCACACAGGCCCACGGATGCAGAACTCACCTTTAATCCTATGTGTCGATGATGAAGCCGTCGGGCTTCGGATTCGGAGCATGCTGCTGGAGCGTGCCGGCTACCGTGTACTCACCTTTAATCCTATGTGTCGATGATGAAGCCGTCGGGCTTCGGATTCGGAGCATGCTGCTGGAGCGTGCCGGCTACCGTGTAC
>NZ_JBFRCY010000073.1:0-13345 GCF_052113305.1 Terriglobus sp. YAF25 | reverse complement strand
CCAACAAGGGCACGTCGCTCTTCTCCAATCAGTTCGATATCCGCGGAGATCAGTACGTCGGTCAGAAGGCGCTCGTCTTCGCTCGTTTCACCTGGAAGAACTACAACCAGGACGCTCAGCAACCCCTTGGCGTCCCTTCCAGCACCAAGTCATTTCAGGACCGCATTTTCCTGATTGCCGGCAACTATAACTTCACGCCGAGCTTGATCAACGAGTTTCGTTATGGCTTTACCTTTGACACCAACGGCAACGTGAATCCCTTCGATGGCAAGGGCTTCACCACCAACTCCGGGCTGCAGGGCTTGCAGAACCTCTTCTACAACGGCATTCCCGAGTTGGACTTCGGCGACCTCACCACTCTTGATGCCGACCGTCTTACCTCCATCAACAAGTCGCGCACGCACGTCTTTACCGACAATGTCACCTGGGTCAAGGGTCGGCATAGCATGAAGTTCGGTTTCGATATCCGCAGACTGCAGGCGATCACGCCGCTTGGCTTCAATGGCGCTGACAACTATGGCACCTTCGATTATTCCTCTGCCAGCTTTACTGGTCAGGAATTCGCCGACTTCCTTATCGGCGCTCCGAACACCACCTTCTATGACGTGGTGCAGTCTGACAACGACGGCCGCTCGATGCACTACCACTTCTTTGCGCAGGACCAATGGCGTGTCTCTAACAGCCTGACGCTCAGCTACGGCCTGCGTTACGAGTACCATCCGGCGTATCACGATCCGAGCGGCAACATCGGTAACTTCGATCCCTCGGTCGCCAAGTCGGGTCAGGTGATCTTCCCGGCAGGGAAGGGGAGCCTGGTCTCACAACCGTACCTGGCCAGCTTCAACTCGTGCGGTCTTGGTCAGACCTCCGGCAAGCCTGCGGTTAACGGAGCTGCCTGCACACCGACCATCGACAACAACCAGGCCGGTCTGCCCGATGGTCTTCGCACCGCCGTCAAGCTCCGCTTCGCTCCGCGTTTTGGCTTCGCGTGGCGTCCGTTCGGAGATAACCGTACTGTCCTCCGCGGTGGATATGGCCTCTACAACATCACGCTGCTGGGCTCCAACTTCTACTCCCTCACTGGTACGCTGCAGGCCAATACCGTGCAGTACACCAACTCGCAGACCACCAGCGGTCCTTCGTATGTCTGGCCGCAGATCTATACCGCTTCCGGAGCCAGCTCTGGTTCTGCCGGTTATGGACAGGCATACTTCGGAACGGCGAACGATATCCACTGGAACGATCCGTACTCGCATCAGTTCTCGCTCTCGGTCGATCGCGACCTTGGCCGCGGCTATGGCCTTCGCGTCTCCTACATCGGCATGACGACGAAGCACCTCGTCTGGGCGCCGAACCTCAATGACCTGCCGTACTCCCGCACGACCTCGGCGTACAACCAGCCTCTCTCCGCTCGTCCTTTCCCCAACTGGGGCACCATCAATAGTCGCTCTACCGGCGGTTCCGCAGCCTATCACTCGGGCCAGGTTGATTTCCGTCACTCCCTCACCTCGGGTCTGACCTTCGACACGACCTATACCTTCGCTAAGAACCTCACCAATAACCAGGGACCGAACAGCACCTCCTTTGCGGGTGAGAGCGGCGGTTCCCGTGCCTCGTTCGGCCGCGATCCTGATGTCGATTTTGGCCAGGCGTCAGGCACACGCCGCCATCGCTGGAACACCACGCTGCTTTATGCCTTGCCCGTCGGCCGCGGAAAGCAGTTCGGTGGCAACATGAGCCGTTGGACTGATCTCGCTGTTGGCGGATGGCAGTTGAGCAGCATCTTCGTTGTGCAGAGCGGTCCTCTGCTTGCGCCGTACTTCCCCGGCGGTCAGGGCGACCCCTCAGGAACCGGCGCAGGTCTGAACGGTGATATCAACGGGGGCGCTCTGCCTGGACGCAGCCAGAAAGTGGACCGCGTTGTCGGTGTCAGTGAGGTTCCCACCAATCGCAGTGCTGCCCGCTGGTTCAACCCCGCGGCCTTTACCTGCCCGGGCACGCCGACCTGGACTCCGGGCTCGCAGTGCCACACCGGTCGTGGTCTCACCGGCGATCCTCTGCCTATCGGCCGCTTCGGCAATATGCAGAACAACTCCATCGTCGGCCCCGGAACAGTGAACCTCTCTGCTGGTCTCAGCAAGAGCTTCGCCATCACCGAGCGTGTCTCACTGCGCGCGGAAGGCACCTTCACCAACATCCTTAACAAGGCGAACCTGGGGACTCCGAATATGAATCTCTCCAGCGGCGCCTTCGGCACCATCACCTCTGCCAATGACAAGGCCGACTTTAGTGGTGCACGCACAGGACAGATCTCTGCCCGCCTGCAGTTCTAGCAGCCGGAACGTCCATCAATCGGGTAGCCAGCGAAGCCTCGCTGGCTACTCTTGCTTAAGGCTGAATCTCTTCGGAAAGACCCTCATGAAGACACGACATGTATTTCGACGGTCCAGCACAGTCCCCGTTGCCCCATTCTTTGTCGAAGACAAGGGTGGGGTATCGCGCTGTGCGCGACGCTTTTTGTTTGTCATTTCGTAGCGACCAAAGGGAGCGGAGAAATCTGTTTCTCTACCCATACTTTCTTTCGGTGTCCATAGTTCCCGCCCATCGCGTTGTCACCCCAACGAACAAGTTCGTCGGGGACCCCGATATGCGATGGATGGGGTACCCAGTTCAGTGGTTATTGGCCGATAACCTAATACCCCGGCGCAAGCTCGACTTCCGAGCGATCATTCAGAACCCGCAGCCGATGCACTTCATCGAGAATCCGTTCCGCCATCGCGCGCTTCGACGACAGCTCCAACCGCACCTCGCGATCCGCAAACAACATCACGCCCGCATTGTGATCAGCTCCGATGCCCGCATCGGAGCCGGAGACATCGTTGGCAACGATGGCATCGACGCCCTTCTCGCGCAGCTTGCGCCGGCCTTCCTCTACAACGCGTTCCGTCTCCGCGGCGAAGCCGATGATCAGCGTTCCGGAAAGACGCAGGCGCGCAGCCTCCGCCAGAATATCCGGCGTCCGCTCCAGCTCCAGCGTCAACTTCTCGCTGCTCTTCTTGATCTTCTGCGCAGCAGGATTGCTCGCGCGATAATCCGCCACAGCCGCGGCCATAATCAATGCCGTGGCTGCCGGAAGGCAGTCAAGCACAGCCGCCCGCATCTCCTCCGCCGACTCGACCAGCACTCGTGCGCAACCTGGCGAGACAGGATGGTTAGCCGTCGTGATCAACGTAACCTTCGCTCCGCGCTTCAATGCCGCTTCCGCAAGGGCAACTCCCATTTTGCCGCTTGAGCGATTTCCAAGGAAGCGCACCGGATCAACCGCCTCCCGTGTGCCTCCGGCGGTGATGAGCAGATGTTCGTCTGCGAGGTCGCGAATCGGATTGGCCGCATGCAGCGTCGCGGATACGATCTCCGGAATCTCAGCGAGACGGCCTTCACCCACCATGCCGCAGGCAAGCTCTCCGCTCGCCGGCTCGACGATGGTTACGCCGCGTCCGCGCAAGGTTTCGAGGTTTTCCCGGGTTGCAGGATGCCGCCACATGTTCACATTCATCGCCGGAGCCACAACCACTGGCGCCGTCGCTGCCAGCGCAATTGTGCTTAGCAGATCATCGGCCATGCCGTGCGCCAGCTTTGCCAATGCATGCGCCGTTGCCGGAGCAATGACCAGCACATCGGCCCACTGTGCGATATCGATGTGTTCAATCCCAAACGCTTGTGGCTGCTCGCCTGCAATTTCACTTACTGCCGGAGTCCATAATGAGGTCAACACCTGACGTCCGCTCAGTGCAGCAAAGGTGAGCGGTGTCACGAACTTCTCTGCTCCCTGCGTCAGTATGACCTGTACCTCTGCGCCTTGCCGCTGCAGTTCACGCAGCAACTCTGCTGCTTTATAAGCAGCAATGCCTCCGCAGACACCCAGCAATACCTTCATGGCTACACCTCTCGCGCGGGAAGCAACAGGTTGTCGATCAACCGTGTGCTGCCCACCCACGCCGCCACTGCCAACAACGCACCGCGTGACAGATCGCTCACGTCCAGCAATGTATCCGGATCGACGACGGTAACGTAGTCCACACGTACTCCGTCGGTGCCTTCGAACTCACTCAACATCGCATCGCGCAATGTCGCCGGTGTTCCCATCTCTGCCAGTGCCTCTGCTTTGCGAAGAGCTCGTGACAGCACTAGCGCACGGCTGCGTTCTTCCTCGCTCAGATATCGATTGCGCGAGCTCAACGCCAGGCCATCGGCCTCGCGTACAGTCGGACACACAACCATCTCCAGCGGAAAGTTCAGATCCCGCACCATGCGCCGTAAGACAGCCACCTGTGCGGCATCTTTCTGTCCGAAGAAGGCCAGGTCCGGCTGCGTGATGTGAAACAGTTTGCTCACGACAGTTGCAACGCCGCGAAAGTGTCCGGGCCGGGATGCTCCATCGAGCCGCGCGCCCAACTCCGGCACGTCGACTGTCGTCTGCGCGCCCTGGGGATACATCTCCTCCGCGCTCGGCGCAAACAGCCAGTCCACACCTTCGCTGGTCAGCAGTTCGACATCGCGTTCGAAGGTGCGTGGATAGCGGGAGAAGTCCTCATTCGGACCGAACTGCAGCGGGTTTACGAAGATGGTCGCAATCACATGCGTACATCGCGCCCGTGCCGTCCGCACCAGCGACAGATGTCCCTCATGCAGCGCGCCCATGGTTGGCACCAGGCCAATTGTGCCCGAGCCTCTTCTGGCCGCGCGCACAATCTCCTGCATCTCGCGGATGGTTGTTACTGTCTGCATCTCTGTAGCAGTTTGCATTGTGACTACTCGCTCCAGACAGAGAGTTCGGGCTCCTCCGTCTCGGGTAGGTGTACATTGGCCGGCAGGTGATAGCTCTCCTCGTCGCGTGGGAAGCTTCGTTCGCTAACGGCGATACGATACTCCTCCAGCCCCTTGCGCATCAGCGCTGCGGCATCTTCGAACTGCCGCACGAACTTGGGAGCATTGCGGAAGCTTAGGCCGAAGACATCGTGCCACACCAGGATCTGGCCATCGCACTTCGGCCCCGCTCCAATACCGATCGTCGGTATATGAAGCCGTGCCGTAATCAGTGCGGCCAGTTCCCGCGGAATGCCTTCCAGCACAATCGCAATCGCTCCTGCATCTTCCAGTGCCAGAGCGTCATCCAGCAGAGTCATCGCTTCGATCTCACTGCGGCCCTGCACGCGATAGCCACCCATACGATTGACCGACTGCGGCGTCAGGCCAATATGTGCGACGACAGGAATCTCCGCCGCGGTCAGCGCACGAACACGTGAGGCCATCGCCGCGCCGCCCTCCAGCTTTACTGCGTTGGCGCCCGCCTCCTTCACCATACGCAGACTGTTGCGCAGGGTATCTTCCACGGAGATCTGATAGCTGCCATAAGGCAGATCGACAACCAACAAGGCACGCTGCGTCGCCCGGCGCACGGCACGGGCATGATGCAGCATCTCGTCCATGGTGACGGCCAGCGTATCTTCATGGCCCAGAACGGCCATCGCCAATGAATCGCCTACCAGCAGCATGTCAATACCGGCCTCATCAGCCAGTCGTGCTGTGGGATAGTCGTACGCGGTGAGAGCGGTGATAGGTGCCCCTGAGCGCTTTAGCGCCAGCAGGCTCGCGGGTGTGACGGCGGTAGCCACGCCCAAAGGGCGCGCGGCCGCGTCCCGGAATCCGGTCAGACTCATAGTTCACTCCAGTGCCGCTCCTCCCATGATGACAGAGGATGCAACCCGAATGCCTCCAGTATAGTCCTTTCTCCTTCCTTTCATTGAAACGTTTCGCTCGCGGGCTGTATGCTGGTCGCGCATGCAACGTCGCGATCTTATTAAGCTCTCTCCGCTAGCGCTCGCCGGCGCCGTAGGCCATGTCTCCATGGCCGAAGCCCAAACCGAAGTCCAGACCGAAACGCAAAACGTCCAGGCTCTGTACAACGTGCGCACCTTCGGCGCTACCGGCGACGGCAAGACCGTGGACACGCCCGCCATTAACAAAGCCATTGAGGAGTTAGCCAGATCCGGCGGAGGCACGCTCTATTTCCCGGCGGGCACCTACATGTGCTTCACCATCCGGCTCAAATCGAAGGTCGACCTCTATCTCTCGCAGGGATGCACCATCCAGGCGGCGGACTCACCCAAGGTAGGCGAGACGACCGGTTACCGCGGCGGAACCTACGATGCCGCCGAGCCCAATGATCCGTGGACGCCTTACCAGGACTACGGGCATAACCACTGGAAGAACTCGCTCTTCTACGCCGAAAACGAGCATGACTTCTCCGTCTCCGGCCCGGGATTGATCTTCGGTAAAGGTCTCTCACACGGCATCGCAACCGCAGTTCGCGGTGGCTACCAGCCCTTCAAGGCGGAGCAGCCCGGCGTCGGGAATAAGACCTTCGCTCTCAAGAATTGCCGCAACGTCATCCTGCGCGATTTTCGCCTGCTGAAAGGCGGCCACTTCGGTCTGCTGGCAACCGGTGTGGACAATCTCACGCTCGACAACCTGCTGGTCGATACCGACCGTGATGGCTTCGACATCGACTGCTGCCGTAATGTGCGGGTCTCCAACTGCACCGTCAACTCGCCCTGGGACGACGCCATCTGCCCCAAGTCGAGCTACGCGCTCGGCTATGCCCGTTCGACCGACAACGTCACCATCGCCAATAACTTCGTCTCGGGATACTACGAGTTGGGCAGCGTGCTTGCCGGCACCTGGAAGAAGTTTGCCGACGATGCCAAGGTCTCACGCAACGGCCGCATCAAGTGCGGAACTGAGTCCAACGGCGGCTTCCGCAACATCACCATCAGCGGCAACGTGATCGAGGGCAGCAAGGGCATCTCGCTCGAAACCTCCGACGGCGCCTATCTGGAAGACATCTCCATCACCGGGAATACGATGCGTGACACCATCGACGCTCCGCTCTTCCTTCGTTTGAATCGCCGTAATCGCAATCCGAAGGAGACCCTGCGCAAGGGCACTCTGCGCCGCATCCTCATCTCCAATCTCGTCAGCTATAACTCGGCGGCATCGACCGCATGTCTCTTCTCCGGTATCCCCGAGAACCTGATCGAGGACGTGAAGCTCTCCAACTGCTACTTCGGACACGAGGGCCTGCCCAAGCAGATGCGTGTAGGTTGGGGCGACGATCGCCAGCCCATGACCGACTGGCGCACCCTGAAGGTCCCCGAGAAGGAAGAGGATTATCCCGAACTACTGCGCTTCGGCCCGACGCCCTCGCACGGCTTCTTTCTGCGTCACCTGCGCAACCTCGAGATGTCACATATCGAGATCGCTCCGGCGACGGCCGATCCGCGTCCTGCCATGTGGTTTGAAGATGTGCATCGTGCCGACCTCTTTGCCATCACCGCGCCTGCGCAGGAGAACTTCTCATTGCACAGCGTGACGGACTTCAGGCTGATGTGGTCACGTGCGGCAAAAGACACGACGCTGGGAAATGCGGATAACCAGGTGGTTTAAACTCCGCATACAATCAAATGCCGTGGCTAACGAAGAAGTCATCAGAATCTCCCGCTTCGCCTGGGGCGAAGCCGAACCGCTCCACGCGCTGATCTGTCTGCCGGTCATCCTGCTTGTCATGGCGGCCGGCATTCTGTTCGATCAGCAGAGTTGGGCCGCCATGGCGGTTGGCGGAGCGATGTGTGTCGGCTTCGGATCGTTCCAGCAGCCCATCTTCTATCGCTATGGCCCCATGCTGGCCGCGGCCTTCGGCATCACCGTCTCCACATTTTTAGGAGCGCTCTTCGCCGTTGACAGCCTTGCTCTCGGCTGCGTCTGCGTTCTGTGGGCTTTTATCTATGGCCTGATGCAGGCGCAGGGAACCGCTGCCTCCTGGGTTGGCGTGCAGTGCTGCGTTTACCTCATCATCTCTTCTGCCGCGCCTGACACGCACGGACGTCTGCTCGGCACCTTCCACCAGGCAGCACTGCGTGGTGTCGCCACGGCAGTCGGAGCCGCACTGGAGTTCTTCGCCATTCTTTACTTCTGGCGGTTCGTTCCCCGGATTCGCGCCAACCTTACCGATCCGCATTTTGACCCGCGGAAGTTTCGCGTGAACTATCTGCTCTCGYACATCACGCCCCGCAGCATCTACTTCCACTTCGCGGTACGCCTTGCGGTCACCACTGCGATTGCAGTCATGCTCTATCGCGTCTGGTGGCCGCTGCCCAATGGCTACTGGATCGCAATGACTGCCATCCTTGTGGTGAAGCCGGAGTTCTATCTGACGACGGAGCGCACGGTCCTTCGCCTGCTCGGCACCTACCTCGGCGCAGGCGTGGCCACCGTGGTCGCCACACTGCTGAGGCCAAACCTATGGGTGCTGGTTGTCCTGGTGCTGGTCTATCTGTGGGTATCCTACGTTTTTATGAACGTGAACTATGGCGTCTTCTCCATAGCGATCACCGGCTACATCGCCTTCCTGCTGGCCTTCAATCATCTGCCGGAAGAGTATGTGCTTCACAACCGCATTCTTGCGACAACGATAGGTGGCCTGCTGGCGCTTGCAATCCACGCCATCTTCCATCTGTTTCGCCGAGCCTGGCCGGCTCCCGAGGATGAACCTGCAGTTTAGTTGGTGAATACACTCGTTGCCCCATTCTTTGCGCAGCAAAGGGTGGGGTATCGCGCTACGCGCGACCGTCTTTACCTTATGGCTACGAGCGGTATCGGTAGAGCAACAGATTTCTCCGCTACGCTACGAAATGACAAATCCGAACGATCCTGACAGGAGCGACACACAACAAGGGCAGGCAAAAATCTTTGCCTGCCCACTACAGTACGTCTACAACTTTCAACTTTTAACTCTTCCTTACATCCCACCCTGGCCGATATCCGCGATCTTGCCCTCATTGGCTTCATCCAGATAGTTCGCCATCGCCGGAGCAAGCTTACCCTGTGCCTCCAGGATGAACTCGATGGCATCGCGTCCCGCGCCGTGGCCGGGAAGGTTCGTTGTCGTCCAGTGCGCCATCTGCTTGACCTGCGGACGCGCATTAGCGACCGCAATCGCCAGGCCGACATGGTTCATGACCGGCAGGTCGATCACGTCGTCACCGACGTACGCTACTTCATCGAGGGTGATGCCTTCTTTCGTGCAGATCTCCTGCACGGCACGCATCTTGTAATGCTGGCCTTGGTAGACGTAGTCGACCTTCAGATCGCGCATGCGGACGGCAACCGTGTCTGACTGCCGCTTGGTCACAATGGCTGTCTTCAGCCCGGCCATGCGTCCGATGGCGATGCCCAGGCCGTCATGGGCGGGACCCTGCTGCCCGAGGAGACCTTTGCCGATCCGGCCATGGAATGGGCGCATCCAGTTGTACGCGAGTGGTTCCTGCGCAGGTTCGGTTCACCCACTGGACCGCAGATCGCCGGTTGGCCCGCAATCGTTCGCGGCGAGCCTGTCCTGATCTCTGCTCCCACCGGCTCCGGCAAGACACTGGCAGCTTTTCTCGTCTGCATCGATGCTTTGCTGCGGCAGGCCATCGAGGGTCGCCTCGATGCCTCGACCCATGTCGTTTATGTCTCGCCATTGAAGGCGCTTTCCAACGACGTGCAGAAGAACCTCGAGGGTCCGTTGCGCGAGATCCAGGCGCTCGCTCTCGAGCGCGGCTATCTCTGCCCTGAGATCCGTACCGGCGTCCGCACCGGTGATACGCCGGCAAAGGATCGCGCCGCCATGCTCAAACGGCCGCCACACATTCTGGTCACCACGCCGGAGAGCCTGTACATGATGCTCACCGCGCTTAAGGCGCGTGAAAACCTGCGCCGCGTGCGCACCGTCATCGTCGACGAAATTCACGCTGTCGCCGACGACAAGCGTGGATCGCACCTCACCCTCACGCTCGAACGCCTTGACGCTCTGGTGCGCGGAGAAAACCGCCTCACCGCCGGCGGCATGTTGACCGGTCTTAGTGAGGCTCCGCAGCGCATCGGCCTCAGCGCCACGCAGAATCCTATTGAGCTGGTCGGTAACTTCCTGGTCGGCGCGGGCGAGCGTGCGGTCACCATCGTGCAGGTCGGGCAACGGCGTCATCTCGATCTCGCTATCGAAGTACCGAGCGAAGAACTCGGCTCCGTCACCTCAAACCGTATGTGGGATGAGATGTATGACAAGCTTGCCGCACTGACCGAGACTCATCGTTCTACGCTGGTCTTCGTCAACACGCGCCGTCTGGTCGAGCGTTTGGCCTTCAATCTCGCCGAGCGTCTTGGGGCTGAGAATGTTGCTGCTCATCACGGCTCTCTCTCGCGCGCCCTGCGGCTCGACGCCGAACAGAAACTCAAGAACGGCGAGATCAAGATTCTCATTGCCACGGCATCGCTCGAGCTCGGCATCGACATTGGCGACGTCGATCTTGTCTGCCAGATTGCGACGACACGTGCCGTCGCCGTTGCAATGCAGCGCGTCGGCCGTGCCGGTCACTGGCGCGGAGCCATTCCCAAGGGACGGTTCTTCGCCACCACTCGCGACGACATGATGGAGCAGGCAGCGCTCATCCGCGCCATGCGCTCCGGCGATCTCGATAAACTGGAGGTTCCGCCGGCTCCAAAAGATGTGCTCATGCAGCAGATCGTCGCCGCCGTCGGCGCCGAGCCCTGGCGTGAAGACGATCTTTTCGCTATCTTCAAGCGCGCCTGGCCCTACCGTGATCTCGATCGCGCCACCTTCGACGAACTGATCGCATTGCTGCACCAGGGCATCGAGTCCTCACGCGGGCGCTACGGTGCTTACGTCATGCGCGACGGTGTCCGTGGAGAGCTCCACGCCCGCCGCGGCGCCCGTATGATCGCCATCGGCAACGGCGGAGCCATCCCTGATGTTGCGCAGTACGCCGTCATGCTGCAGCCGGAGAATGTGCAGATCGCCACGCTCGACGAGCACTTCGCTGTCGACTCCGGTCCCGGCGATGTCGTGCTGCTCGGCAACACAAGCTGGCGTATTCAGCGTGTCGAGGCCGAAGGCCGCGTCCTTGTCGAAGATGCGCAAGGGGCTCCACCAACGCTGCCCTTCTGGGAAGGCGAAGCTCCGCAACGTACCGATCTCCTCAGCGAAGGCGTCGGCAGACTCCGCCAGGAGATCGCCGAGCTTGTGCCCGATGTTCTTCCCGGTCTCGCCGTTGGCTCGCATCCGCAGGCCATGGCTGCCGCCGAGTGGCTGCAGCAGGAGTGCGGCCTCTGCCCCGGCGGAGCCGCACAGCTCGTGCGCTACGTCGTCGAAGGCAAGGCTGTCCTCGGCGCCGTTCCCACGCGGCAGACCATCATCGCGGAGCGCTTCTTTGATGAGGGCGGAGGCATGCAGCTCATCCTGCACGCTCCCTTCGGCGGACGCATCAATAAGGCATGGGGTCTGGCTCTGCGCAAACGCTTCTGCCGCGGCTTCAACTTCGAGCTGCAGGCAGCCGCCACCGATAACGGCATCAACATCTGCCTCGCCGAGCAGCACAGCTTCCCGCTCGCCGATGTCTTCCACTTCCTCACCGTCGAGACCGCAAAGGAGCTTCTCGAACAGGCGTCACTTGCTTCACCTATCTTCAAAGCGCGCTGGCGCTGGGCTGCGAGCCGCTCGCTGCAACTGCTGCGGTTTGTAAAAGGGAAGCGGGTCGCTCCGCAGATTCAGCGCACACGCTCGGAAGATCTGCTCGCCAGTGTCTTCCCGCAGGCCGCTGCGTGCTTCGAAAACATCGAAGGCGATATTCAGATTCCCAATCATCCTCTCGTGGGTGAAGTGATGCAGGACGTACTGCATGAGGCTATGGACCTCGACGGGCTGGTGCAGGTTTTGCAAGGTATCGCCAACGGCAGCATCCAGTGCCTTGCCGTTGATACGCCTGTGCCCTCACAGTTCGCGCATGAGCTGATCAACGCCATGCCCTATGCCTTCCTCGATGAGGCCGGTCTGGAAGAGCGCCGTGCCCGCGCCGTCTCACTGCGCCGCGGCATCCCCAATGCGGTGCTCGCCGAAGAGGGCAAGCTCGATCCCGCCGCTATCGCCGAAGTCCGCAAAGAGTGCTGGCCCGACATTCGCGACTCGCACGAGCTGCACGACCTTCTCTTCGCTCTCATCGCTCTTCCCGTCGATGCCATGGCCGCATGGGATGCGCGCCACTGGCCCGGCTTCTTCGACACTCTGGCGATGCAGGGCCGCGTCAAACAGCTTCGTCTCGCAGACCGCGAGTGCTGGATTGCGGTCGAACGTCTGCCCATGGTCGAAGCTCTCTGGTCCTCTATGCAGCCTGCAGAAGCCGCCGATGCATTGAAGTTGTTGCTGCAGGGCTGGATGCAGATTCTCGGCCCAGCCACGGCACGCAACATTGCCGAGACCTTCGGCCTCGACGCCAATGCCGTCTTCGCGCAGATGGTGCTGATTGAGTCCCAAGGCGTCATCCTGCGTGGTGTCTTCGAGAATGGGCGCTCCGTACAGAGCGATCTCGATATCGAATGGTGCGAGCGCCGCCTGCTGCAGCGCATCCATCGCAATACCGTCGGTTCACTGCGCCGCGCCGTCGAGCCGGTCAGCCAGGCGGTCTACATGCGCTGGCTTCTCGAATGGCAGCACCTCACCGGAACCAAACTCGCTGGGGAAGAAGGACTGCTTTCGGCACTCGAACAGCTCGAAGGTTTTGAAGCTCCAGCCATCGAGTGGGAGCGCACACTGCTGCCTGCGCGTGTCGCCAACTACGATCCCCGTTGGCTCGATCATCTGTGTCTTTCCGGAGTCGTCGGCTGGGGCCGCGTTTCGCCGCACCCGGCATGGGCCGATGGAACGGCGCCACGTCGTGTCATCCCTACCAACATGGCGCCCATCACGTTCTATCTGCGAGAGACCGCCGACTGGCTGGGATGGGCCCTGGAGCAGAAGCAGGTCGATGAACCCAAGCTTGCCGTAGCTCTCAGCGAAGAGGCTAATCGTGTACGCAACCTTCTGCGCGAGCGTGGCGCCTGCTTCGCCGCAGATATCCAGCGCATCCTTCTGCTGAGTAAACAGCAGACGCAGATGGCCTTGTGGGAGCTGGCGACCGCCGGCCTCGCCTCCGCCGACGGATGGGACCAGCTCCGCGTCATGATGGATCCGAAGAAGAAGCCCGCCGTCTTGGAGCCGGGACGCCGCGGCGTTCGCTCGCATGCCGGCCGCTGGAGTCTTCTGGTCGAAGACTCCTCCGCGATTCCCGAGACCGCCATCGAGCGCGCCCGCCGCCTCGATGCGGCTCACGAGTCCGCCGCACGCATGCTGCTGGCGCGCTATGGCGTCGTCTTCCGCGAACTCCTCACCCGCGAATCCAATGCTCCCAAGTGG
>NZ_JBFRCY010000072.1:0-13906 GCF_052113305.1 Terriglobus sp. YAF25 | reverse complement strand
GGACTGGGATTACGGTGCGCTCGGCTGGGCCACTCAATCAAGCCATAGGTGATGCCGCCAAGCCCCAGCGTGACCAGGAGAGCGCCTAACCAATCGACACGACGCGAGATCCCAACGTTGCGGCTTTCCGGAACTCTGGTGGACAACAGAACCACTGCCAGCGCGAGTGGAAGATTCAGGAAGAAGACCCAGCGCCATGTGGAGTGCTCAATCAACCAGCCGCCGATGACCGGACCAATGGCGGACGTCATCGCGGAAAAGCCGGACCATGTACCGATAGCCTGCCCTCTCATACTTGGCGGAAAGGACGCGGTAATCAGCGCCAGGCTGCCAGGCACCAGCAACGCCGCCCCGAAGCCCTGCAGGGAACGCGCCCAGATCAGCATGTGGATGTCCCGCGCCAAGCCGCACCACGCAGAGGCGGAGGCAAACACGACAACTCCGCAGATATAGATCTTGCGACGCCCGAAGATGTCTCCCAGCGAACCACCGACAAGAAGCAGCGCTGCCAGCAAAAGAGCGTATGCTTCGACGACCCACTGCACATCTGCAAGCGACGCGTGGAAGGCATTCTGCAGCGCAGGAAGCGCAACATTGACGACCGTCCCGTCAAGAAACGCCATGCTCGATCCGAGGATGGTCGCCGCAAGAACGACGCGTCCGCCCGTTTGCAAATTAGAGTTGCTGTTTCTCATGGATGGAGTCTCGACGGTGCTCCCACCTGAATTATCCATCCTCACAGGAACTAATTGATAAAGACCCGAGCGGAGTTTTCATTACGGAAAACGCCCATAGATGCAGAAGCCCTACACGACACCTACAGGGAAAATGCTCTAGTTCACAGGCGTCACTACCGGAGCGCCCTTCTCCTTCACGAGGAAGACCACGAACTTTGCCGGTTTCGTCTTGCTTGCGTTGCGGCCGACGGAGTGGATATCTTCCGGGCCTTCATAGAAGGTCTGACCGGGAGTCAGCGTCACTTCCTTGCCGCCCTTCACCCGCATTACGATCGAGCCTTCCAGCACATAGACGAACGCATGCGCATAGTGACGATGTACCGGGTCTGAACTTCCCGGCGGATACACCACCGTGATCATCAGACCTTCTTTGTTGATGTCCTTCAGATCTTTCGACATCAGTTCCGAGACCTGAGCTTGCTGTGCCACCAGTAAGCCGGGCGTGAACCACGCCAGGCACAACACTAATTTTGCGAACGTCATACTTCGCCTCCTCACTTAAAGCATTTTCCCTGTTACTGGGTATCCCGGAAGGGGCATGCAGYGGCGTTTTCATGCGGAAAACGCCCATAGATCCGGAATCCCTACACCACGCCTACAGGGAAAATGCTCTATCGCTTCTTGTTTGTCAGTGATACGAAGCCGGGTCCAAACCCGGCTTCTGTTTCAGCGGGACGCGGCTGCTGCTGCCGCGGGCTGGGAAGCGACATTCGCAGCGGGCTTTGCGGAATCTTTAAGCCACGTATCGARGCGGATCTCGCCGAGCCGGGCGTTATCGCCGGGAACCAGTGCGCGCTCATCGACTTCGATTCCGAAGTAACCGGCGGCAGGGTCGGCGACGACTGTGCGCGAATCGTTACGCGCGCTAAGGCCCTGCTGAACAAACTCATCGAGACGGAACTGCTGCGGACCGCCGACTTCGACAATGCCATTGACCGCAGGACCGACAGCAATTCTGCCAACGGCGCTTGCGACATCCTCAGCCGCCATGGGTTGAATGAGCACCGGCGCTACACGAACAGTCGTTCCAGCAGTAGAAGCATCGGCGATACTCTTGACGAACTCAAAGAACTGGGTCGCATGAACGATGGAATATGGGATTGAAGATTCGGCGATGAGCTTCTCCTGCATGAGCTTTGCACGGAAGTATCCACGGATCGTCTTCTCCGCATCAGACGGCTTTTTCTGAGCGATGCGATCGGTTCCGACGACTGACAGTGCGACATGATGCCGAACACCCGCAGCCTTCTCATACTGAATGAGGTTGTTGGTAGCGGTGGTAAAGAACTTCATCGCCTCCGCTTCTTCAAAGGAAGGAGAGTTCGATACATCGACAACCACCGAGGCGCCTTTCAACACTTCAGCGAGTCCCTCGCCCGTGAGCGTGTTGACACCTGAATTGGGTGATGCTGGTACGGCCTCGTGACCGTGCTCACGAAGCTTGCCGACAAGCTTTGATCCGATAAGGCCGGTTCCGCCAATCACTACGATTTTCATAATGTTCCCCTTCGTTTCCCGAACGGCCATTTCAGGGCGGCTGTTCGTGCCAGCTAAGACCGAACAGGGCCGCGTTTTGTGACAGGCGGCTCGCCATTAGAGCATTTTCCCTGTTGCTGGGTATCCGGGGAGGAGCGTGCAGCGGCGTTTTCATTGAGGAAAACGCCCATAGATGCACAAGCCCTGCACTACACCTACAGGAAAAATGCTCTAGCCGACAAGTCGTTCAATGAGCGTTTTTGAGGGCTGCCACTCCGGGGAGCTCCGTCGAAACGACGTCTCATCCGCATCGATGAGTCCAACCAACACTTCGGCCACGATCACGCCGCCAATTGGGCCGAGGCGATTTCCACCAGTCCGGATATCAGCTTCGCGAAGGATGTAGTACCAGAGGGGCGTCTCACCGTGCCAACCGGTAGAGGCGATGCCCACTTCCTCTTCAGTAAGCGGAGTCACGCCAAGATGCCGCGCAACGGCTTCGCCTGACGGTAACCCGACGCCTTGCCCCCGTTGCAGATCGCGGACAGCGAGCGAGTGATATTCGTCGATTTCGACGTCTCCGGTGAGGTCTACCGGCAACCTGATGAGAGATGACACGAGCTTCCCATCAATCTTCTTGGAGCGCTGTGCGGATGTCGTACCCGGGCGATCGAAGAACAAATTCCAGTCAACCATCCGACTCCGCGATACCGGGCGGAAACCCAGGAGGTCAGGAAAGAGTGGCACAGGTTCGGTCTGCAGGTTCAGTTGGTAAAGGTGACGGATCTGAGAGTGCCCGTAGCGATAAGCTGCGTCGGCAAATTCCAGTGGAATAAATCCCCGATGGCCAGGACGAAACCATTGCGGGCCATCTCGGAGCACCTGCTCCGCAAGCTCCTGCCCGACAAGGACAGGCAGAAACTCGTTGACGACACTCCATTGATAGTGCCATCGCAACTGCCGGGCCGCTTCATCGAACACCCGATCGTTCGCTACGCCTGCGAGCCTTGCTTCCTCAACAAACAGATTGTGAGCCTTGAGCATGGCGAGATGCAGTTGCGACATCAGCAGATGCGAATCGTTGCGCGGATCGCCGATCAGCGCGATGCCCTCTGCGTTGCGTTGGAGGTCTGCTCCATCTGCACCTAGCAGGAACTTCGCCGGATCGTTGCGCTGATAGAGAAATGGATGGCCAACAGGTCCGTCGCCATACAGGCATTCGAGGTTGAGCTGCGGGCTGCGGGCATTGCGCAGCTCCGCCGTGTTGGTACGGGCGCTTAAACCAGACCGGTCCGCCGTGATGTCGTGCGCCACAAACTGGCCTAAGATCGGCCAGCCGGCCGTGGTCTCGCCCAGGGATTCAGGCGAATCGCTGACTTCTCCGCAATCGCAGATGCCGCCGGCACGGCCGAGTGCGTGCAAAAACGATTGCTCCGCCCGGAAAGACGGAAGCTCCGGAAACAGTCGTGCGTAATTTGCAGGTGCAAGTGGCGCATCGATTGCCACGCGCGCCCGGGCGAGCGACAAGCAGTGGTTTGGAACGAATGCTGTGCTTTGACTCATACCCACCTCTTCATATAGCGAGGCGCTTTTCGATGCGCCGGTCCGGAATCAGCCAGATCAGAGCCGCAATCGCAAAGATCGCCTGCCCAATCCATGAGGAATAGAACGTTGCGAGGATTGCCAGTAGATACAACAGCAGCGACAACTTCCCTTTCCAATCACTTCCAATAGCCTGTCGTAAAAGTGAATCCTGCCCTTGCGAGCGAATGATTGCCTGTTGAAGAACGTAGTAGGCGACTGCAGCCATGAAGAGCACTCCGCCATAGAGCGCGGTGGGCACGCTGGTGAAGTGGTTCTCGCCCATCCATCCGGTAGCAAACGGGAGCAACGAGAGCCAGAACAAGAGATGCAGATTGGCCCAGAGAACTCCACCTGTTACTGCCGTGCACAGGTGAAACAGATGATGATGGTTGTTCCAGTAAATGCCGACATAGATGAAACTCAAGACGTAGCTCAAAAACACAGGCAGGAGCGGTCTCAGGTTCTCAAGACCGCCCCCATGCGGCACCTTTAACTCCAGCACCATGATCGTGATAATGATTGCGATGACTCCATCGCTGAATGCTTCCAGCCTTCCTGCGGTCATGTCTCCGTGCCCTTTCTCGCACTTGAGCATTTTCTCCTAAGGGTGTACCAGGAGAATTGCTTTAAACCGCTTCCACTTGTCCGATCTCGCCTTCCACAACCACGCGATACGTCTTAAGTGGATCTACGGCGGGGCCGCGCAACACGGCGCCGGAACAGACATTGAACTGAGAACCATGCCACGGGCATGTCACGGTCGATCCATCGAAGCTGCCCTCATTCAAAGGCCCCTGCCTGTGTGGGCATTTCGCCTGCGTCGCGCAGAAGCTCCCTGCAGAGTTAAACACGACGGCATCGCCAACCAGCAGGGACGAACCCGCGGGCACGTCTTTGACATGAAACTGGTTCCCTTTCGGGGCTTCAGTTTGCGTGGAAGAGCTTGTGGTGTCCGCCAACTGCGATTTGATTTCCATGGCGTGCCTTTCAGGATTTGAAGTATGGACGACGCCGCGCAACCGCACATTGTCGCCAGCTAAGACAAGACAGCCCATCCAAATGTGACATCGGTCTCTTCGCGCCCGCCTCCCAAGCAGCATGTGTCACAAATCAAAGCTCTACCCGGTCATTGCTGCGAGGTTGAACCATTGCCCATGAAACCATCTGATTCGACATCCACCATGGAGACAGCACCCAGCGCCGGTTCCATCACAACCCTGGAGGGCCTTCGGGAGCACCTGCAGTGGGCGCTTGAGCTGGAGCACTCGACCATTCCGCCGTATCTCTGCGCGCTGTATTCCATTAAGGCCGGGCATAACACCGAGGCCATTGAGGTGCTGAACAGCATTCTTGTCGAGGAGATGCTGCACCTTACCCTCACAGCCAATCTTCTGAATGCGGTAGGCGGGCAGCCGAGGCTGGACACGCCGCAGATGCTGCAAAGCTATCCGCGACCATTGCCGCACAGCGCCGATTCTTTTGAGATCCCGTTACTCCGCTTCAGCCCGGAGGCGCTTGAGACGTTCCTCGAGATTGAACAACCGTCGCCCAAGACCGGACCGGCCGAGGGTAATCACTACGAGACCATTGGCCAGTTCTATGAAGCAATCGAACAGGGATTTCGCGACCTGTCGACGAGCCTGGGTGAGAGGAATGTCTTCTGCGGTGATCCGGCTCGGCAGATCACGAACCATCCCTTTTATAGCGGAGGTGGCAGCATTGTAGCGGTGAACGATCTTGCTTCCGCACTGGCGGCAATGGCAGAGATTGTCGAGCAAGGCGAAGGCGCCGGCCACTCACAAGTATGGGACGGAGATACTGATGTCTTCCATCCGGAGCGTAATCAAGTCGCCCATTATTACCGGTTCCAGGAGCTGAAGCTTGGTAGGCGATATCGCCGCGGCGACACTCCGCGATCAGGTCCTACCGGCGATCCGGTAGCTGTCGATTGGAGCGCTGTACACCCTATGCGTGCCAATCCGAGATCCGATGATCACCTTTCCGGCACCCCAGTACGGTTGGCCCAGGAGGAGTTCAACCGTTCCTATTGCATGCTCCTGCAGCTCCTCGAACAGGTATTCAATGGAGCACCGCAGATGCTTGGAAGCGCGTTTGGAGGAATGTACACCTTGAAGAGTCAGGCACAGAACCTGATGCAGATGGCCAACGAAGATGGAGAGACAACAGCCGGCCCCTCTTTCGAATACGTTGCACCGGCGCTACGAACAGTGGACCGCAATCATTGAGACGAGGTAAGCGGTATGGTGAAGGTACCTCAGCGGCCGAAGCCGCGTTTTTCTTAGCTTAGGTATGGCATGGCTGAAGCCATGCCCTTTAAGCAAAACAAAGAAACGTCTCTTGTTCGCGCAACGTACACCAAATCACACTAGCCGTCGATAAAGCCACGCTTGATCGCAATGGTTACCGCATGCGTGCGGTCGTTTGCGCCAAGTTTGGCGAGAATGCTTTTCATGTGCCCTTTGATGGTGGCCTCAGAGACGGACAACTGCACTCCGATAATCTTGTTGGAGTTTCCGTTGGCGACATGTCGCAACACTTCGATCTCTCGCTCGCTCAGCGCGTCCTGGGTCATATGCTCTGCCAGTTCAGCCGCTATTTCCGAAGGAATCCTTCTCTTTCCGGCGTTCACGGCGCGGATCGTCTCCAGCAGGTCCTTCCGCAACATGCTCTTGAGAAGATATCCGGAGGCTCCTGCCTTCAACGCACGAAAGGCCTGCACATCCCCCTGGTAGGTCGTAAGCACAACGAACCGGGCATCTGGAAACTCAGACCTGATGGCAACGATGGTCTCGATGCCATTCATCCCCGGCATCTGCAGATCCATCAGGGTGACATCGGGGTGGTGGCGGCGAAAGAGCTCAATCGCCTCCTGCCCATTCGCCGCTTCCGCGACAAGCTCCACGTCCTGCTCACCTTCTAGTACGGCGGCGATTCCTTCACGCAGCAGAGGATGGTCGTCCACAGTGAGAACCTTAATGATCTTTGTCACGGTTTATACCTCCACTCTGCTTTCGGAAAGTCCTGACATCTAACAATACGCCGGAAGCTCCACGCATCCAGTCTCCGAATGGATAAGGAACGCACCCTACTTTCGAGATTGCCCGGCAGCCCTGCGGTCGTTAGCCTTCGGATGTGCAGCGACTCTTTTCAATGTTTCCTACCGGGTTGGTGGGGGCGGCGCTCCTGGTATTGCGAGTCTCGATAGCCACCTCATTGCTCATCCATGCGGCCGACCGCTGGGCCCAGGTGACCTCCTGCTGGATGACGATTGGATTTGCCCTGACTGCATTGCCGTTATGCCTTGGTTTGTTCACGCCATATGTCGCTGTATTCTCGGGAATACTGCAGCTCCTGGCGCTTATGTCCGATGGAGGCAGTCGCCCTCAGCTCATTACATCGATCGTCGACAGCGGAGTACTCTCAGTTCTGGGCCCAGGCGCCTACTCGATCGATTCCCGGCTCTTCGGTCGAAGACTTCTCGAACTCCCTCCGAAAAAGTAGTACGCCTGTCACAGAACGCAGCAAAAGAGGTTGACGCAATAGCCCTCTGTTGCTTCACGGTAGGACGAGTGGCGTTCTCCCAGTATCCGAAAGAGGTGGATTTGCCAGCACGAATGGGGATGTTGGTTAAGCCGCGACGAGCCGGATACTCCAATCAAAAGCAGCCCTAGAGAGGAGATCCCCCAATGACTCAGCTTGAGAAAGTCCAGTACACAGCAGATGGCTTTCTATCTCCGACCGATTCACGTTTCAAATGGAATACCCAGACCAGTGACTACGACGACGGCCTTTCGGCGTTTCTCAATTTGCGGCGCAATTTATTTGGCGTCGCCTATCGCATGTTGAGAAGCGCCGCCGAGGCAGAAGATATCGTTCAGGACGTCTGGCTGCGATGGCAGGCAACAGACCGGAGCCTGGTGCTCGATCCTCCGGCATTCCTGATGACGATCACAACCCGTATGTGCATCAATTTGTGCAAGTCCGCCCSCTCGCGCCGTGAGACCTATGTCGGGACATGGTTTTCAGAGCCGGTTGATCCAACTACAGATCCCTGCCTGGGCGCAGAACGCAAGGACGCATTGAAGACCGCGGTCCTGGTTCTCCTCGCGAAGCTCCGTCCGACAGAACGTGCTGTGTATGTCCTTCGCGAGGCCTTTGACTACTCCTATTGCCAGATCGCAGAGATCCTTCAGATGAAGGAAACCAACGTTCGCCAACTGCTCACCCGTGCTCGGAAACATATCGCGGCGCGGCGGCCTGCGGCGGTGAGTTCGGCGGAGCGGAGGCGTTTTCTGGCGGCCTTTACCGCTGCAGCCCAAAACGGAGATCTGGTCAAATTGGAAGGTCTCTTCGCCCCAGATGTCGTTCCGGACGAGAGAGAAAATACCTCGACCGAGCCTGTGGAACAAAGTCTGACATGCTGTCACAAAACAGCGGAGTACACGGTCTTAACCAGCACAACCGCCCGTTGTGAGGCTTCCGATCGGAATGAAGGTCTCGATCACGTGGAACTGGAAGCCGCAAACATCCCTCTACTGGCTGCACAAGGGCAGGTTCACGCTGTAAGTATCGTCTGCAAATAAAACGAATACTGCTTGTTTGGCTGAGAGATTGTCACGCCCGCTACGGGGGTGTGGTTACGGCATGCGCACGCGGGGGAGCTGGGTTTTCGCGATTTCTCCAGCTTGTCCCCGGTGAAGGAGAATCGCAGGCAACCGGGGAACTCTGCGTGCTGCATTTAAAAATGATCAGTCACTTTTGCTCTTGTCTTAACTCTTGTCCGGGATGTGTATCTCGTGGTTCAATTACCGACCCAATACGCGGCGCACGCAAGAAGGAGGATGACGGATGGATATCTACACACGTACCGATGAAACCATTCTGATCCAGACGGATACTTACTACGAAGAACAGGCCGGCCAGGAGGAGGTATATCTCGAAGAGACAGAGGAAGAACTACGCATGATCTTATGCGCGGACGATTCGCCCTCACCGCAAAGCGAGTGTGTCAACGAAGAACAGGGTGAGGCAATCGAAGAGCTTATTACCGGTGATGCCGACGATCCTCCCCTCAGCGAACAGACCGTCAGGGAGATGCTTGAGATATGCCCTGAGTGACCCGGGCAGGGAGGGGAGCAGCTCTAAGGCTTACACAGATCCTGTTCTGTCATCGCCTTCAACAGTGGCCTGGTCGGAAAACTCCAGCTCGTATCGCGATCCTTGAAGACCGTCATCGTGGTCGTCGATCCCATGAACTTTAGATAGAAGTCCACCGGTTCCATATTGCCGGAGTGCGCGCCCGGGCGGTTGTACAGGAACTGGTTGTTACGTACTTCCACCCACTCCCGCCGCATCGGCTTATAGGCATCGAAGGTAAATGTCAGCTTCGTCGGCGGCGGAGTCTGTTCCGTGGCCTGTTGCTCATGCGGCATCCAGAAGGCAGGGGTTTGCCCGATCTCAAAGAAAATATCCGCCTGCTTCACACCCTCTACCGTCTTGGTGCACTGTAAGGTCAGCCAGGCATCTTCCGGCTGGCCGATCTGGTGGTAGCCGTCGCTTCCGGTCGCCTGGTCCGGAGTGAACTCGATACGGTACTGGCTGCGGAGCTCGCGGGCGATCTCCTTATATATCTCGTCGACCGGATGCTTCTTGCTGACCTCGAAGACCTGACCGCCAGTCTCCTGCGTCATGCGTTCCAGCACTTTCTTGCCGTCTCCGTCGCGGCTCCCCGCCCCAGAGCCGGTCCCGGAGCGGCCACCTGGACCAGGCCAGCTGCCACGAGGTCCCCCGCCGAAGCCGCGCTGCCCGCCGCTCTCTTCGCCCTTGTAGTAAATCGCGTAAACGATCGTGTCGGAGCGCTGTGCGGCTTCCAGGGAGCGCGTCAGCGTTACCTTGCTGCCGCGGTCCTCACCGTCGGTTAGCAGGATCAGCGCCTTGCGGCCAGTCTGCTTCTTCATCAGCTCATCGCTGCCCAGAAAAACAGCGTCGTACAACACCGTTCCGCCGCCGGCGAAGCCACCACGTCGGCCTTGGCCGCCTCCCTGCCCACCGCGACGGCCGCTGCGGCCACCGCCACCGGGAAACTGGAAGAAATTCTGCGATCCTCTGCGGTCGTCATCGGGCGGAGGCCCGCCATTCCGATCTCCTGGATCCCGATCTCCTGGCCCACCACCGCTTCCGGGCCGGTCGCCCTCAAGCCGCTTCAACCCTTCCTGCAGCTTGCCCCGTTCATGTGTCAGGTCGGCCAGCAGGTCAGCCTTGTGACCGAACTGAATAACGAACGCGCGATCGTCGTTCGAGGTGAGCATATCGTCCAGAAACGCCGAACTTGCGCGCCGCTCATCGTCCAAACGGCTGGAGACGCTGCCGCTGACATCCACCAGAAGTCCCAGGGTCAACGGCAGGTTGGCGTCATTGGTGAAATAACGAATCTCCTGGGGCTTGCCGTCGACCTTAAGGTTGAAATCTTCCTTCTTCAGGGTCAGGACGAGCGCGCCCTTCTTGTCATGCACCACCGTGGGGACATGCACAAGCTTTGCTCCAACACCCTGAATCGGCTTAGGCGACTCAGGGGCACGCAAAATCTGGGCACGCAAAACCTGGGAACACAGCACACACGAAGAACCGAGGACGAGGGAAAGGAGCAGTCTGCGCGCCATGGCATCTTTTTTAGACGGTCGCGCGCAGAAGTAGACTACAAGCCTATCTCGGCGCTGAGGCCGCCCTCGTCTTTAAACTCTCACGAACCGGACCGCCATATAKGGCTTCCCGGTCAGCTTCACCCGGCTCTTCCCGCTGAACTCTCCGGCTACCGGGGTTATGGTCATGGCCCACGGGTCGATCAGCTCAGCGCGGTACTTGCCCTTTTCCGGCAGTAGAAAGTCGTAGTACAGCGGCTCATGGAAGTCGAAGTAGAACAGGAACGATTCATCCTGATTCCGCTTCGCGCTCGGGTAGTACGGCGGTTCGATCTGGGTAAATCCGATCTGATTCCCACCTGCAGCGGCGGTCTCCTCGATAATCTTTCGCAGAAAGCCGATGCGGGCTGGACTCGTTCCTTTCAACGTGCCACCGTGCGACCACCACAGTACAGCCTTGTCGTTCTCAATATCGCCTTCGGTCACGTATGTCTCGCCGTGCCCGGGGTAGACTCCCGCGACGATGCACAGCCAGAAACGCCGTGTCATCTCCTCGCCCGACAGGTTGCCCCAGCGCGAGTTGATATTGCCTTCATACATGCACTCGTCGAAGATGACCGGTTTACGCCACGACGAGCGCCAGTTCGCCGCCTTGTCGAAGGCGTAGTCCTGCACACCGGCGTGAGTGCACCAGACACGGCTGTAGTCGTACGGAGCCTTGCTGTAGTGGATCGACCGCAGACGCCCATATGGATCGCTCTCGGTCACAATCTCCGCATAGCGGTCCCAGTCCCCGGAGTTCTTCTTCTTCATCAGGTCGAACTCGTTGGCCAGTGACCACCATACGTTGCGATACGCCGCAAAGCGCGCGATCACATACCGCAGATAACGATCGTCGACCTCCGCCGGCATCTCCTGGAAGCCCCAATGATCGTAGGGATGAAAGAGGATCAGGTCGGCTTCGACATTCATTGCCCGCAGATCGATAATGCGCTGCTCGATGTGGCGGAAGTACTCCGGATTGAAGCGGGAGTAATCATTCGTTTCGCCCTGGCGCTGAAACGGGAAGCGCGGCGGAACCCCATGGTTGTACTGGTACCACTTGGGGAAGATGCACATGCGCATCTTGTTGAATGGCCCTGTCTTCAGCGCTGCCAGCGTCTCACGTTCACGCTCTTCTGTCTGGTGCACCCAGGCATAGCAGGTAGTTCCAAACGGAAAGTACGGTGTGCCGTCGGCATAGCCGAAGTGAAAGGTGTCACGCACGCTTACCGGGCCATGGTTGCTCCCGACTGCGGGCGCCACCTCCAGGGCTCCCGTCTTCCCTTTCAGCGCAGCCGCATTGCTGTCGGTGGTGTAGTTCCAGGCGCCGACGGAGTCCGGCATGAAGCGCACCTTATAAACGCCGTCGCCGTCGTAGAAGCCGTCGATGGTCATCTCACGGCCGCCCTTGCGGAAGGTGGCTTTCACCCAGACGTCCAGGAAGGGATTACCTTCCTTCGGGCCATTCAGTGTGATTTCAAAGACGTCCCAGCGTTCGACCTTCGTAGCCGGTTGTGCCGGTGCAGCCATACCGTTCGTCGATATACCGGCAACCATGGCGGCGCCACCAGCCTTCAGCATCTCTCTGCGATTCATGCCGACAAGTTTACTTGCATATGCATAAAGATGCATAGAGGAACGGCTATGGAAATGTTGCCGCGGAAAAAAGGATGGACGAGAAGCAAACTTCTCCGCTTCGATTCACCCCAACCAGCAAAGCTGGCCGGGGACCCCGGTCGCTGCGAAATGACAAAAGCGGTTTGAGCGCAGCTCAAACCGCCCCTGAGACTCGGTTATCCGATCTACAGCCAGCCTTTGGAGCGCGCGAGGCGCGCCGCCTCGATGCGATTTGAGACCCCCAGTTTTGCGATCGATTCCGAAAGATAGTTCCGCACGGTGCCTTCGCTCAGGCCCAGTTCTCGCGCCACATCGGCCGTAGACATGCCGTCACCGGCACGCTGCAGAATCTGCCGTTCGCGATCGCTCAGCGGATCGGGGTCGGCTGTCCATGCCTCGGCTGCCAAATCCGGATCTACCACGCGCAGACCGCGATGCACCCGGCGGATCGCCTCGGCGAGCTCGGCCGCAGGACGGTCCTTTAATAGGTAGCCCTGAGCTCCGGCGTCGAGCGCGCGGCGCAAATAGCCGGGACGGGCGAAGGTGGTCAGAATCACCACGCGTGTCTTTGGAAACCGCTCTTTCACCATCGCCGCCAGTTCTAGACCGGTCATCTGCGGCATCTCGACATCGGTGACCAGCACCTGCGGGGGCTTCTTTGTAATCAGATCGAGCGCGGCGCGGCCGTTACTGGCCGTGCCTGCCACGGTAATATCAGGCTCCGTATTCAGCAGAGCGGCCAGGGCCCCGAGAACCATGCCCTGGTCCTCGACCAGAAGTACCTCAATCTTCGTCATGCCGTAGCCGCACCCTGCGGCAGGTCGATCGTCAGTTGAGTGCCTACCTCGGACTGGATCGACAACCGCCCACCCAGTGCTTCCACACGCTCACGCATACCCCGCAACCCTGACCCCTCCTCCTTGATTCCGCCTTTGCCATTATCGGCGACGGTAACGTGCAGGCGCCCATCGCGGAAGCGGAACTGCATCCAGACCTCGGTCGCCTCAGAGTGACGCATGATATTGGTCACGCTCTCCCTCACGGCCAGGCAAAGCACCGTCTCTTCGACGATTGGCAGCTCATTCGGTAGACCGTCACAGACCAGCTTGATGTCCGCGGTCGCCAGTGCTTTGCGCGCGCGGTCCACCTCGGCACTCAGCCCCTGCGAGCGATAGCCCAGTACCGCCTCACGCACCTCGGCCAATGCCTTACGCGAGGTTTGTTGAATCTCGGCAATCTCAGACGCTGCCGCGCTGGGATCGCTGGTAATTAACTTGCCGGCCAGTTCGCTCTTCAAAGCGATCACGGTCAGAGTGTGCCCCAGCAGATCGTGAAGGTCGCGTGCAATGCGCTCCCGCTCGGCAACAGTTGCCAGATGTTCGATCTCTTCATTGGCAAGCTTCAGCTTCGCGTTGGACCGCTCCTGCTCCGCGTAATACATGTTCGTCAGCGTGATTACCACCACGAAGAAGACACCAATGAAGACCGACCAGTGGTTCAACTGGAAGATCGCCATCTCGACGAACATACCGGAGACTTGCGCTCCCATCGCGATCAGCGCTTTTCGCGGATTCTTCAGGATGAACGGCAGCATGGCTACCGGATAGACAAATAGCCCGGATGCGCCGGCATTGAACGGCATGTACGCATAGCCAACCGCGAACAGTACGGTGTATGCGACCCAACGGGTGCGCCCCTTGGTTTCGGCCGCTGCGATAAACGAGATCAGAAAGATGGGATATGCGATCGCCAGCGCGATCCACGCATCACGTTCGTGCCGGAGAATGGGCT
>NZ_JBFRCY010000071.1:0-9591 GCF_052113305.1 Terriglobus sp. YAF25 | reverse complement strand
GTGACAAAAGAGGCTGTGAAACCGGCGCGAATTGCGCTGGCTCTGTACTGCCTCTTGGAAAGAATCGGGGTAATCATGCAGAGAAAATGGATTCTCCTCTCGTTCGTTGGCGGCTTACTTGTCATCGCCTCATTGGCAGGTTTTTACCTGGTTAGAAGAACAGGCGCTCAGCCATTGCAGGCTGGCCTGCGGCAGTTCCCTTCAACACTTTCACCACAGCTTCCTTACGATGTAAACGCCGCTCAGATTGAGGCGATGATGGCGGAGGTCCATCCGCAGAACGGCGGCGAGTACTCGCCCCACGACACAGAGCTTGTACTGAAAGCGCAACGGGAGTTTGACATCCTCTCGTGGCAGGCCTTCCTGGCGCTGAACTGGCCGCAACAGTCCTATGAGTCGCCACAGTCGAGCCTCAATGCAACTTCAGGTCAGCCTCTATGGAGCTATTGGGTCCCGATCGAAAAGATCTTTCTGCCAAATGGCGCTCGGCCCCAATTCCCATGGAATCCCGCGCAACAGGTGAAGGACGCGGCAACCAACGGCATTTCATTGACGATGACAAAGGCGGCATGGCGGCAGCAGGCCTCTGCCAGCGATAACTTTCAAGCCTTTTCCGGGCCGCTGGTTGACCAGAACGGCAAGTGGGCTCGCTATGAAGCACTGGTGGATCCAGAGGAGTACGAATACCTCTACAAGAATGAGCTCTATAGTATCGATGGCCAGATTCGCTTCAGCAATCAAGACGTCAACCAAAGCGAAGTCTCGATGCCGCTCAATTCCGGCAATAAGAAGCACGGATCAATCGAGATCAAGCTCTCCTGGAAGGAACTGGGACCAAACGACGACCGGTCACGTTTCTATACGAAACGGGTTCGTGTTGAACTTTCCGAACCAACCAACGGTGGGCCGCCGCAGTACCGCACCATCGACGCAGGTCTCGTCGGGATGCATATTGCGATGCGTACCGAATCTTCTCCGGAGTGGATCTGGAGCACCTTCGAGCAGATCGACAATGTGCGTCAGAATCCTCTGGAACACGGCGGCCTGAGCCACGCGAACTTCATGAACCCTGCGCTGAAGAACGCTCCCGTGAACGTGCTTCCAGCAAAGAACGGTGATTGCACCAACGGCACGAACTGCCAGACCTGGTATGAGAACCTGACCACCACACCTGTCCAGACGTCTCGCGTACAGATCCCGCTCCAGCATGGCCTCAACCCCATCGATGACAAGATCAGCGACGCCGTAGCGGAGCTGAACAAGCAGGTGCAGGCACTGCTTCACAGCCAAGGTTCCGTCTTTCAGTATTATGAGCTGATCGGAACACAGTGGCCCGTACACAAATTCGCGCCCGCTTATGCCGGCGGCCAGGGGAGTGCCCCGGAGAGCATCACCAATAAGACACCCGGCGACGTGGTTCCAGTCTTTCTGGTGAACACCACCATGGAAACCTACTTCCAGAAGGGCGGACAAAACGCCGGCTGCCTGGAACAGGACGATCGTCTACCCGACAACTGCACTGCTGACAACACACCGGTGACAGGTACGGAGAGCTGCGTCGGTTGCCACTATTCCGCGGGTATTGCCACGGGTTGGAAGCGAGACATGAACGGGAATCCCGTGATTGTCAACGGAGTGAAGCAGCCTATTTATGGAGAGAACGGCCACTTTGGACGTTCGGCCCATGCCAGCTTCAGCTGGATGCTGCAGATTGAAACCAGTAAACAAAACCTGGGAGCGGAAGCAAGTGTTCCGGCCCGAAAGCGTTTCTCAATGCACACACCCAATCGTCAGCCGTAGAGCATTTTCCCTGTAGGTGTAATGCTCTAGAACTCCACATTGAAGAGCAGCAAAGGGGTCATTTCGCAATGAGTGTTGATTCAAGAGATTCCAGCTACCGCTATGTTCCCGTCGATGGCTTCAACCCGAACAGTGCAACAGGATGGACATCATTCGGCAATGTAAGCCAATGCCTCTATGACAAAGGTGATGGGATCTTTACCCTGACCGGCACGGGATCGGGAGGCAGTCAGCCTCCTGAACTCAAGATCTATGTGCTTGGGCCGGCGGCATTCCGTGTGCGCTTCAATCCCCAAAACGACTACAGCATGGATGGCTCTTTCGCTGTGGTCAACAAGGATCTGGGAGCACCGGCCGTCAACATTCTGCAAAATGACTCCGTCAAGCTTTCAGTGGATCTGGGCTCTCTGCGGCTCGACGTCCTCTTTCAGCCATTCACCGTGCAGGTGTATTGGAAGAACCATCTCATCAGCACAGATGTGGCCCCTGGCCTCATCTATGTCGCCAACGGCGGCAACGCCGTCGCCAACTTCAAGACCTATCCTGCGAATGCCAACTACTTTGGAGCCGGAGAAAAGGGCGGCAACGACCTGCGGTTGAATGAAGCCGCCCTGACCTTCTTCAACTACGACAACTTCAAATACTGCGGCCAGAACTCCGACGATCCTCCCGCTCCTAACGGCGATGGGTTCCTGCGAGTCATCCCCTACAACTCCAACTACAACGACCCCATGGTACAGCCCGGGCCACTGAACTGGTCTGAACCGTTGTACAACTCGATCCCCTTCTTTCTTGAGGACAACCCGAATCCCCTTGACCAGGGCGGACAGCCCACCGGCGTTCCGTATGCCTATGGCATCCTGCTGGACAACGAGTCCCAGAGCTACATGAACTTCGGAGCAAGTTCCAGCTACAACGGCAATATGTACGGGAAGTACTTCTTCGGCGCACTCTATGGAGAGATCGATTACTACTTCATGGCCGGAGATGCCGCTCCGGATGTGCTGCGGCAATACTCAACGCTGGTAGGCCCGGCTGCTCTTGCTCCCATGTGGGCGCTTGGAAACCACCAGGGATGCTACGGATACTACGACCAGGGCCGGGTGCTGAATGCGATTCAGCAATACCGCGCAAGCAATATCCCGCTCGACGGCATGCACATCGATGTCGACTTCCAGGATAACTACCGCACCTTTACCGCCAGTCAGATGAAGTTCCCCAATGGGGGAGCGAACTGCTTCTCGCAGGCCGCCGCCATGGGCGTCAAGTGCAGTACGAATATCACCGGAATCGTGACGATTCAGCCTCTCGATGAAAACGGCAATGCCACGCCGTATTCCGTACTGCAATCCGGACTCGCTATCAATGCCTTTGTGCAGGACAATCGCGCGGAAGGCCAGGGGCCGGCTTATCCAAAGCCCTTCGTCACCAATGAGAGCTATGGAGTGAACTACGGGTTCAATCCATATCCATCGCCAGGCGCTCCTTACAATCCCGGTTCCGGGACGGCGCTGGGCACCTATGGCTACTACGCGGACCTCGGCCAACTGCAGTTCCGCGACTGGTGGGGTGAACTATACAAGCCTCTGCTCGATGCCGGCCTCGAGATGGTGTGGCAGGACATGACCGATCCTGCAACGCAGCCCAGTATCTGCGACTCCGCGCCTTATAAGACACTCCCGCTCAACGTGTTGATGTTCGATTACACGCAGAACAAGATGGTGCCCAGCGCCGAGATCCACAACGTGTTTGCGCTCAACCTGATCAGCGCAACGCATACAGGCATGATCAGGCTTCGCAAAGCGGCGGGTGTAGACAAGCGGCCATTCATCATCGCCCGCGGCGGCTACGCGGGAGTCCATCGTTACGCTGCCAGCTGGACCGGTGACTCTGCGTCTGACTGGAACTTCCTCTCCATCCTGATCCCGGAGATCCTCAACTTCGGTCTCTCAGGTCAGCCAATGTCAGGCGCAGACGTTGGAGGCTTTGCGACCAGCTCTGCCGGAGGCTCTGCGAACGGTACTGGTCCCAATGGAGTCACTAATCCCGATCTAATGGCACGCTGGACCACCGTGAGCGCCTTCATCGGCTGGTGCCGCAACCACTATGACGGATACAACAAGCAGTACCAGGAGCCGTACGCATATCCGGATCCCTGCCAATCCGCATGCCGCAAGTACATTGAGATCCGCTACAAGCTGCTGCAGCTCTTCTACGACACGCTGTACCAGTGCACACAGACGGGTCTTCCCATCTGCCGTCCATTGTTCCTTACCGATCGCCAGGACCCCGGTGTGTATCAGGAAGCGTTTCTGAACACTCAGTTCATGGTGGGCAACGACTTGCTGATCGCGCCGATCATTCAACAGAGCTGGAACCGTAACGTCTATCTTCCGGCAGGCAGTGACTGGTTTGCCTATCAGGATGCTCAGGCTCCTCTGCCGCAAAAGAACGCGGGCGGCCAGAGCTTCAACTGGTATGCTCCGCTTGACCTGGTGCCGATGTACGTTCGTGCGGGAGCGATTCTTCCGCGGCGCGAACTTGAGCAGTACGTCGGTCAACTGCCTCTGTGCCCGCTTACCTTCGAGTGCTATCCCGGTCCCGACCGCGACTACACACTCTACCTCGACGACAAGATCGGCACAGGCTACCAGGAAGGCAAGTACAGGCTTACGACCATTGCACAAAAGACCGTGCCCAGCGTACGCACCGTAACGGTAACCCGGACCTACGACCAGTTCACACCCAAGGAGACGTTCTTCTATGTCTCTCTCCTGCAGGCGACACATGCCGCCAGTGTTACGGTCAACGGGACCGCAGTTCCCGATCTCACAAGCTCCAGTGACCAGGCGGGCGCCTCCGCGCTGGGAGCCTCGAACGTCAATGCCTTCTACTTCAACGTCTCTCTGCAGACCGTCTTCGTGAAGGTCTTCGATACTGCTTCCGTCCTTACTGTAGTGGCCAACTTCTAAACTTATGCCCTTCGCCACGCGAGCAGGACAATCACAACCCCTGGGAGCAACGGTCAACCCGTCAGGCGTCAACTTTTCTCTGTTCTCGCAGAACGCCACACAGGTTGACCTGCTCCTGTTTGCCTCACCGCTGGATCCTGCGCCTTCGCAGGTCATCACGATTCAGCAACCGACGATGTTTTACTGGCATGTCCAGGTGGATGGCCTGCAGGCGAATACTGCGTATGCGTTTCGCGTGCATGGCCCATCCAGTCCGGCCGACCTGACAAACTTCGGCCACCGCTTCAACCCCAATAAGGTATTGATCGACCCTTATTCGCGAGGCAACATCGACACCCTCTGGGTTGCCGCGCCGTCAAAGGACAACAGCGATAACGTTGCACAATCCATGCGCAGCATGGTCATCGACGACTCCGGCTACGACTGGGAGGGCGACACGCCGCCGAATACTCCACTGGAGTCAACGGTAGTGTATGAGCTACATGTGCGTGGCTTTACGGAGTCACCATCGTCGAACGTTGCTAACCCGGGAACCTTCTCCGGCCTGATCGAGAAGCTGCCCTATATCAAATCCCTTGGTGTGACCGCCATCGAGCTCATGCCGGTTTTCGACTTTGATTCCAAGACCCCGAAGAGAATTAATCCGACAACTGGCCAGGGGCTGAACAATTACTGGGGATATGATCCCATCTGTTTCTTTGCGCCGCATGCGGAGTATTGCGTCTCGCCCATGACTTCAAGCCACGTCAACGAATTTCGAGATCTCGTCAAAGCGGCGCACAAGGCGGGCCTCGAAGTCATCCTCGATGTGGTCTTCAACCATACCGGCGAGGACGATCAGAACGGGCCGGTCATAAGTTTCAAGGGCATCGACAACAGCGTCTTTTACTTCCTGCAGCAGCTGGACCATACGTACTACCGTGGAGACCTCACCGGATGTCCGAACGCTGTACGCTGTAACCACCCAGCAATGACCAAGATGCTGACGGAGAGCTTGTCCTACTGGGTTACCGACATGCATGTCGACGGTTTTCGGTTTGACCTCGGGGCTGTTCTGACACTGGGAGAAGACGCCCGGGAGCTGGAGTATCCGCCGATCGTCTGGGCAATCAACCTGGATGAACGCTTTGCCAATATCAAGGTCATCGTCGAACCCTTTGGGGGCGATCAGGGAGACGTGCTGGGGAAGTTCCCGGATATTCGGTCAGCTACCTGGAACTTTCAGTTCAAGAATGTGATCAGGCGTTTCGTCCGCGGAGATGCCGGACTCATCAGCCAGGTCGCCAGCCGCCTCTGCGGCAGCTCCGACATCTTCCAGCAATCGGGCTACGGCCCGCACAACGGCATCTCCTACCTTGCTTGCCACGACGGCTTTACCCTGAACGACGTAGTCAGCTACAACACCAAACACAACGAAGCGAACTTTGAAGACTCGGGCGATGCGGACAACATCAGCAACAACTATGGAGTAGAAGGCCCCACGGCCGACCCGGCGATTAACTCCATCAGAGAACGCCAGATACGCAACTTCCTCGCCCTTCTCTTTCTCTCGCAGGGAGTCCCCATGCTGCTGGGAGGCGATGAGTGCCGTCGCACCCAACAAGGGAACAACAATCCTTACATCCAGGACAACCCAATCAGTTGGTTTGACTGGACCTTGCCCGTAATGGAGAAAGATCTGGTCGCCTTTACAGCGGGCATGATCGACTTCAGAAAGCGCCACCCAGCGCTCAGCCGGCAGACCTTTTTCACCGGGCAGGTCATAACTGACGGCCTGCAGGATATCTCCTTCCACGGCTGCAACCTATATCAGCCCGGCTTCAATGACCCGAACTCACGGGTACTCGCCATCACGATCGCCGACCCGGCGGGCGTGGAGCATATCCATGCGATCTTCAACATGGAGTTCACGGCGCTTCCCTTCCAGCTTCCACAACTTCAGGGACGACAGTGGTTCCGCTTCGCCGACACGGTTCTACCCGCACCCAATACGATCGCTGCTCCCGGTACAGAAGTGGCAATCACAACGCCCAGCTACTTCGCCAGTTCCAGGTCGGTAGTTATTCTTGTGTCGAAGCGAAACCCATAAGGATGCGTACCATCGGAGAATGGACAACGAGAGCGTCGTAAATGTTGTCATCCTGAACGTAGTGAAGGACCTGCTTTTTCAATGCTTCGGATGGCAAAGCTTCATGATTATGTCGCGAACTTTAGATTCACTACACTGGGGCGTATCGACACATTCGCCTTGGCTGCGGAGTTATAGAGCGGGCCTTCAGCGCTTATCGTTTACATTGCCCGGGTGCCTACCCTAGCGTTCAAACTCGCCCGCGCTTCTCAGCGATCAACCTCACTCGCTCATACCGTTCTCGCGCTGAAGCAGCAAACCTCGCACTGACAGCATGCAAAATATGAGGAGGTGCGGTCTCTGGACGCCCTGCGTCGAACGGAGGCGCTGGGGGCGTACTCCAAACGAAGCTGAACGTCCTGTGCCGCATCTTCACCGGCAGAGCCTCCTTATTTCTTCCCGGTCGGGACCAATGGCTTAGAAGCCTTCCAGAGCTGGCGGTTGATGAAATTAGGTGCGAGGCGCCGCATCAACGCGAGTTGATTGGACTGCCCCGGCCGAATCTCGAGCTTACCTGCCTTGAAAGCTGCAAAGGATTTTTTGATCAACTCGTCTGTGGTCATCAGAGCGACTCCACCTTCTTCTGCAAGATCTGCTGCCAGATCGGTCTTTACACCTGGCGGCATAACATCGATCACCTCGACGCCCGTCTCCTCCAACTGGAAACGCAGCGATTGGGTGTAAGAGTGAACCGCCGCCTTCGTGGCACAATAGATCGGCGCGGACGGCAGCGGCACAAAAGCGAGTGCAGAGGACACGTTGATGACGGTACCCTTGTTGGCCGTGAGGATGTCGATGAATGCAGAGGTCATGCGAATCACACCGCCCACGTTGATATTCACCTCGGTCATCAATCCGTCGAGATCGACGGCCGGCGCCTTGAGGTTCTTGTAGAGCATGATTCCCGCGTTGTTCATCAGCACATCCAACTTCGGGAACTCAGCCTTCACACGCGTCGCCAGCGCTGCGATTTGCGCAGGGTCCGCAACGTCGCCCTGAATCGTGTGGAGTTTTGGGTACTTGGCTTTCACTTCATCGAGCACCGTCTGGCGGCGGCCCGTCACGATGACGGTGTTGCCGAGTTCGAGAAACTTGAGCGCGAAAGCTAGGCCGATCCCGGCAGAGCCTCCAGTGATGAGAATAGTGCGACCGGTGAGTTTCATAAGAGCTCCTTAATTACGGACGATACGAATCGCTTTTTGTGTCTGAAGTTCGGCTATTGATGATCGAGCCTTTCGGCTAGGAATGCGCCAGCACTGCCTGCGCCTCATCCTTCTGGACCGCTGTTGTTTTTACTCGAAACCAGATGGAATAGAGTGCGGGCAAAAATACGAGCGTCAGCACTGTACCCACAGCGGTTCCGCCGATCAGTGTGTATGCCATCGAACCCCAGAAGACTGAGAAAGTCAGGGGAATGAAGGCTAACACAGCCGCGAGCGCTGTAAGGATTACCGGGCGTGATCGCTGTACTGTTGCCTCAACGACAGCGTGATAACTATCAAGTCCTTCCTCCTGGTTTGTTTTAATTTGACCGATCAGGATCAACGTATTGCGCATCAGGATGCCAGCTAATGCGATCAAACCAAGAATCGCATTGAACCCAAATGGTTGATGAAAGAGAAGCAGTGTCGGAACAACGCCAGCGACACCGAGAGGGGCTGTAAGAACCACCATGAACATCGCCGAGAATGACCTGACCTGGAGGATGATCACCGTGAGCATCAGCACGATCATTAGGGGAAATACCGTCGCCAGAGCTCTGTTTGCCTTACCGGCTTCTTCTATATTGGCGCCCGTCTCGATCCTGTAGCCCTCGGGCAGGCTTGCGATGATCGGCTGAATTGCCTTTTCAATCTCAACAGAGACCTGTGGAGGCTGAAGCGATTCATCAAGGTCGCTTTGTACCGTAATGGTCGGCAACCGATCACGACGTTTGAGAATCGGTTCTTCGGGGCGAATCTCGACGTGGCCGACTTGACTGAGTGGAACAGCCTTCCCCGAGCGATTCATCAAGGTCATATCGTTAAGCTTTCTGGGATCAAAGCGATCTGTTCCAGCGCTTCGAGCAACGACCTCCACCGTTCGAATATCCTCACGGACCTGCGTTACCGGCGCACCGGTCAGAAGAAATTGGATCTGTTCGGCAGCCTCGTGGGATGAAAGGCCGATCAGTTGTAGCCGCGCCTGATCGAGCACGAAATGCACCGTTGGCGCGCGTTCGCCCCAGTCCAAATTCACTTGTCGGGTGTGAGGATTTTCCCGCATTACAGCCTGTACTTGCGCTGCAATGGCGCGGTCCTTTGCCAGGTCGGGGCCCATGACGCGAAACGCAACCGGCCAGGGGGAATATGGTCCGAATACAAGCTGCGAGGCACGCACACGGGCTTCCGGCGCAAGGCCCTGCTCAGCCCGTTCACGCAGCCTGAGCTTCAGACGATCCCGATCCTTCTCGTTGTCCGTCAGGACGATGACTTTCGCGAAATTGGGGTTCGGAAGTTCTGGATTATAGGAAAAGAAGAAGCGCGGAGCCCCAGCCCCAATGTAAGCCGTGACGATCTTTGCCTCGGGTTGCTGCCGCAGCCAGTCCTCTACCTTCTTTGAAGTCGCGTTCGTAGTTTCTATGCTCGTGCCCTGAGGCAGCGTCAACTCTACGAGGAGTTCAGGACGATCGGATTGAGGAAAGAACTGCTG
>NZ_JBFRCY010000070.1:0-14761 GCF_052113305.1 Terriglobus sp. YAF25 | reverse complement strand
CTTCTCCTCAGACTCGATCACACGTCTGTGGTCGCAGATCACGGGCGGTCTCTTCGCCCTGATGTTCGGCCTCTCCTCCGTCGGCCTGATGGTCGGCGGCGTTGGCGTGATGAATATCATGCTGGTCTCCGTCACCGAACGCACGCGCGAGATCGGCGTACGCAAGGCCATCGGAGCCACCAAGAAGACGATCCTCTCTCAGTTCACGCTGGAGGCGATCACGCTGTGCGCGGTCGGCGGCTTCATCGGCATCACCGTAGGTGGCATCCTCGCCAGCCTGCTTCACTTCATTGTCCCGGTCAGCATCTCGCCGATCTGGATCATCGTCGCCTTTATCGGCTCCTGCGGCATCGGCCTGGTCTTCGGGATTTACCCGGCGTGGAAAGCTGCGAATCTGAACCCCATTGACGCTCTGCGCTACGAGTAGCGCAGAGCAGTTGCTGGTTGCTAGTTCCTGGTTGCTAGTTCGGCCGAGCTGCATTAGTGACAGTCAAAACAACGCCCGTGGGCAGTGTTGCGCAAGAAGGAAAAACGGATCGCGCAAAGCGCGATTCATCCCACTCATGCTACGCATGAATGGGGCACCCAGCTTCGTGGCTGCCAGCGCGATCGCGACGCAACTAGGAACCAGCAACCAGCAACCAGCAACCAGCAACCAGCAACTCGTTTCTCTCCGGACCAATTACCCTAACCATAATGGCTCTCGGGATCGCGATCTTTTTCGCCCTGCTCACGCTGGCAGGTATTGCCTTTTCGCTTCTGGCCCTGTGGGGCACGCGTGACTTTGTCCGTTTCTGGCGGACGGCCAAGCGTCCGGAGTTTGCTCCCGGCGTCACGGTGATGAAGCCGCTCAAGGGCGTTGACCCGAAGCTGTATGCGGCCTTTGCCAGCCACTGCACCCAGCAATATGCTGGACCGGTGCAACTGCTCTTCGGTGTCTCTGACATGGGCGACCCCGCGGTTGCCGAGGTACACCGGCTGCAAGCCGAGTTCCCTGAGATGGATATCGTGCTGGTGCATTGTCCGTTGCGTCTGGGCACCAGCGGCAAGGTGAGCAACCTGGCGCAGATGCTGCCGCATGCACGCCACGAGTACATCGTCATCAACGATGCGGATATCGTCGTCTCGCCGCGCTACCTGGCTCGTGTTCTCTCGCCCTTCGATAACGTCCGCATCGGCATGGTGACCTGTGCCTATCGCGTCGTCACTGCTGCACGCGGCGCGACGCTATGGGCGAAGTTTGAAGCTCTGGGCGTCTCCTGCGACTTCATTCCCGGTCTGCTGACTGCACGCCGTTTGGAAAAGGGTATTCGCTTCGGGCTGGGCGCTACGCTGGCAACACGCAAGCGGATTATCGAAGAGATTGGAGGTCTGGAATCGATTGTGGAGTATCTCGCCGATGACTACGAACTCGGGCTTCGCATCAGCCAGGCCGGATATAAGGTCGTGCTCTCCGATGAGGTGGTCGACACCTCTGTACCGCAATACGACGCCTCAGGCTACTGGACACATCAGCTCCGCTGGTATCGCACCGTGCGTGATGCCCGTCCCGGCGGCTACTTCGGGTTGCCCACCACATATTGCGTTCCGTGGGCGGTGGCGACCGTCATCGCCAGCGGCTTCGATCTCTGGAGTTTTTCATTGCTCTCCATGGCTCTTCTGGCCCGTATGACTGTTTGCCTGACGATCGGTGTCGGAGTGCTGCGCGACGGCCAGGTGTTGCGTGACCTCTGGGTCATCCCCTTCAAGGACGTCGCCTGCCTTCTGCTTTGGCTCTTCGGACTGCTTGATGACACCATCGAGTGGCGCGGCGAACGGTTCAAGCTGGATAAGGGCAAATTGATTCGAGCAAATTGAATCATTCAATTATTCAATGATTGAATGATTCAGTTTTCATTGCGTAGTTCGCGATCAACAGCTTTCCGCCGCTCTCGATTACGACGACGTAGTCTTTCCCGAGGAATGCCGGGACCTTGCCACTCTCGGCCCATAGGAAGATTCGTTGCGGGCTCTTCCACTTCGCTTTCAGCGAAGCCTCGTCTTCGAAGATCTTTGGAGCATCGGTGAAGAACGAGCCGTACCAGAGGTTCGCGCTGTGTCCTTCGAAGATATGGATATCGTTCCTTTGGAGATAGAAGCCCAGCGTCGATCCGGCCTCGTACTCGCCGTGGATCACAATCAGATCGTTCGGTTGGACTTCGTCTTTGATGGCATCCGCCAACTGTTTGGAACTCAGTGCCGGAGCGAAGAAGCGGAGTCCCGTATGCGCCGCCAGCAGGAAGGTGAAAGCTAACGTCGCGATCCAGAGGTTTGAGTGATGCGGTTCGAACTGCCGCCGCTTCCACCATGCCATCGCGCTACCCACACCGAAGGCGATGGCGGTCAGACCCAAGGGGCCGGCGAACATTCCCATTGCCGCCGCGTTCAGGTCGAGGAAGTGCCCAAACGACAGGGCGTAGTCACCAGGATTCTGCTGCAGCAGGGATGCAATATCAGTGCCCGGAGCAGGCTGTTTTGCATTCAGCAGAAGCAGGCCGCAGGCCAGCATCACCACGACGCCGATGACGAACAAAGCCGTAGCGGCACGCTGCCCGGCAGCGACCAGTGGCTGGGGAACAGCAAAGCTCTCGGCCTCCGTTGCTTCATCGTGCATCCACCATCCGATCAGTAGCGCCAGAGCGGGCAGTACAGGGAGCACGTAGTACTCCTGCCGGGTGGAGAAGCTGAAGAAGAGCATCGGCACCGCCGCCCACACGGCAAGAAACAGCTTCGCCCGCCCGGCTTCTGTCCGTTCCCGCAGCCGAATCCGCTTCAGAGCCGGGAACAGAAACACCGACCAGGGCAACAGCCAGACCAGCACCAGCAGCCAGAAGAGCCAGAGGGGCACGGTGTCATAGTCGCGCGGCACGCGCAGGTTCATGTACCGCAGCACGTGCTCGTTCATGAAGTAGAACCAGGTCCACCCATGCACATTGCCCAGCGTAGGCTCCGGGACAAACCAGTGTCCGTTCAGACGGATAAGGCCGCCGGGATGCCCCTGGCTCGGGTTCGCCCGCGCGATCAGAACATGCCACGGCGCCGCCACAGCCAGAAAGACCAGCAGCGAGCTGATAGGCCGAAGCTGCCAAAGGCGGACCAGCCCCCCTTTCACTCCGCGCGTAAGCAGCAGATAGGCCCCGCCGATGAGGATGGGAAAGACCATGCCGATCAACCCTTTGGTCAGAACCCCCAGGGCGCAGCAGGCCGCGAAACCCCAGCACCAGACCACCGGCTGGGTGCGACGTTGCCCGCCCCATCCGTGCTCCGCGTCGGTGAAGTCGATCTTCTCCGTCTGCCAGAAACAGAACATCGCCAGCGTCAGCCACAGGCAGACCGCTACGTCAGGCAGCAGGATCCGGCTGAAGATGAAGATGCCGAAGCTCGAGAGCAGCACGATCGCCGCGTAGAACCCGGAGCGCTCGTGCCCAGCCAGCAACCGCCCAAATGCCCAGGCAGCCGCAGCTAAGCCCAGCACCATCAATGCCATAGGAACTCTGGCGGCGGCGGCATAGGCCCCGAACAGCTTTATCGAAGCCGCCATTGACCAGTACAGGATCGGCGCCTTTTCCAGGTACCGGATGCCGTTGGCGTACAGCGTCACCCAGTCGTGCCGCTGCACCATCTCGCGCGCTACCTCGGCGTGGACCGAGTCGGCATCGTCCAGCAAAGGTGGGGTAAATAGCGTAAAACTGCCATAAAAGACAGCCCAAAGGGCGAAGAGCCACAGCAGACGTCGGGTAGAGGGGGCGATCTCACGCATGGCTTCCCTTCAGTGTATGTGTGCCGCATTACTCTGCCTTTAGAGCAGTTCTCCTAATGATGTGGCGTTGGATAAATCAGTGAATGCCGTTTTCTTCGCAGGAAAACCGCGCAGACAGCCAGAACTTCACCCCAGCGAACGAGTTCGCTGGGGGCCCCGATACTCCGCTCTAGACTTTTAGGAGAACTACTCTACGGCCGGGATGGTGTAGCCTCAGGCTCGGATGAAGTTGCGCAATGACAGTCTTTTGGCCAATGTCGAAGGTCCCCCGACCGARCTGATCTTCGGTGACTGGTACCCGGCGCTCCGCAGCGATCTGCTGCGCAAGGGAAAGACCACGACCTCGCTGCTGCTGGGTGTTCCGCTGCTGCTGGGACGCAAAAACGACGGCCGCATCTTCGCCATGCGCGATCTCTGCCCCCACCGCGGCATTCCGCTTTCGGCCGGCTGGTTCGACGGCGAACACGTCCAGTGCAAGTACCACGGCTGGAAGTTCGAGCCCTGCGGCGGCCAGTGCGCCGAAATCCCGTCGCTGACGCAATTTGACACGCTGCAGCCCGGCAAGATCTTCGCCGGAGCCTATCCCTGCGTGGAGCAGGACGGCTACGCCTGGGTCTACGTCCCCAAACCGGGCGAAAACCGGGTGCCTGCCAGCCTGCCGCCTGTCCCGGAGCTGCCGAAGTTTGGCCCCCGGTTTACGACAGCGCATCTGCAGGCGGACCTGCCGTGCAATGTGGACCACGGCATCATCGGCCTGATGGACCCGGCGCATGGCCCCTTTGTGCACCGTGCCTGGTGGTGGCGTAGCGCCGCGAGCATTCACGAGAAGACCAAGCACTTTGAGCCGATTGCGGACGGCTTCCGGATGTCGCCGCACACGCCCTCGTCGAACTCGGCCCCCTACAAATTAATAGGAAAACCGGAAACGACAATCGATTTTTCCCTGCCGAACCGGCGATTTGAGACGGTGGTGGCCAGAAAGAACGGCGAGATCACCCACTGGTTCGCCTCGCTGACAACGGTTACGCCGGTTACCGCCTCCACCTGCCGGATCGATGTGATTGCGGCCTGGAGCATGCTGACCTGGTTGCCGATCGTGCGGCCCATCGCCATGTGGTTTGGCAAGCGTTTTGTCCGCCAGGACCAGGAAACGATGATGGAACAGGCGGAGGGTTTGCGTTTCCGGCCGGCTATGATGCTGATCGACGACGCCGACAAACCTGCGAAATGGTATTTCGCCCTGAAACAGCGGCGACCCTGCAACAACCGATTCGCTCCTGCCTGCCGAGCCTTCCTCTGGGAAGTGTGACAAGTAGTTGAGCCGGCCCCCAAGATGCTGCGGGCTGACTTGATGTCCTTGTCGGAAATTAGCAGGTCGCGTGAATCCTGGCCTCGGGAGTTTTCGTCCAATGGTTGAATCCCAAACTCGTCCAATGGCTGAACCCCAAAATCCTTTAACAGAGAGCAAAACCCTGAACACCGAACTGGAAACCCTCACCCCTGAAGAGACGACCGCCGTTGCGGCCGCCACCGAAACCACTCACACCACTGATGTAGCCGATGAGCACGATGTCGACTACGACATGGCGGACTTTGCTAGCGCGCTCGAGAGCTTCGACCGCGAGCAGGCAGCCGAAAAGGAAGCAGCCCAGTCGGCTATGTCCGACGACACCATCACGACAGGCACCGTGGTGAAGATCACCGACAAGCATGTCGTGATCGACATCGGCCTGAAGTCCGAGGGTCTGATTCCGCTGGATCAGGTTGTGGATCACACCGGCGCGCCGAAGTTCAATATCGGTGACACGGTGGACGTGGTTGTCGAGCGTGAGGAGTCCGAGGGCGGCTATTTAGTCAGCTACGAGAAGGCACAACGCCTGCGCGTATGGGACGAGCTCGAGAAGGCTGCCAATGAAAAGACCATCGTCACCGGCACCGTTCTCGGCCGTGTGAAGGGTGGCCTGACCGTCGACATCGGTATCAAGGCATTCCTGCCGGGTTCGCAGGTTGAGATCCGCCCCGTCCGTAACCTCGATGGTTATGTGGGCCATCCGATCGATGTCCGCGTCATCAAGCTGAACAAGAAGCGCGGCAATGTGGTCGTCTCCCGCAAGGAGATCCTGGAAGAGGAGCAGAACTCCAAGAAGTCTGCCACGCTGGAGACCCTGGAAGAGGGCGCAGTGCTGACCGGTGTTGTGAAGAACCTCACCGACTACGGCGCGTTCGTCGATCTCTCCGGCCTGGACGGCCTGCTGCACATTACTGACATGAGCTGGGGGCGCCTGACGCATCCGCGCGACCTGGTACAGGTTGGCGATGAGATCCAGGTCAAGGTTCTGAAGTTCGACAAAGATAAGCAGCGCGTTTCGCTCGGCTTCAAGCAGCTGACGCCTGATCCGTGGCTGGACGCCGTTGAGCGTTACCCGATTGGCGCCCAGGTTCGTGGCCGCGTTCTCTCGGTAACCGACTACGGCGCGTTTGTTGAGCTGGAGCAGGGCATCGAAGGTCTGGTGCACGTCAGCGAGATGAGCTGGTCCAAGCGCCTGAAGCACCCCTCCAAGCTGGTCAAGCCAGGTGACGAGGTCGACACCATTATCCTCGCAGTCAATCCGCAGGATCGTCGTATCTCGCTGGGCATGAAGCAGCTGCAGGAGAATCCGTGGGAGCAGCTGGACGATAAGTTCCCGGTGGGCTCCACCGTTGAGGGCCGCGTCCGCAACCTCACCGACTTCGGCGCCTTCATCGAGATCGAAGACGGCATCGATGGCCTGGTGCACGTCAGCAACCTGAGCTGGACCAAGCGCGTGAAGCACCCCTCGGAAGTTCTGAAGAAGGGTGAGAAGGTCAAGGCTGTTGTTCTCGGCGTCGAACCGGAGAACCGCCGCCTGTCGCTCGGCATCAAGCAGCTTGAGCCCGATGTCTGGGATACCTTCTTCGCGCAGCACCGCTCTGGTGATGTGGTGAAGGGTAAGGTTCTCCGCACCGCACAGTTCGGCGCCTTCGTTGAGATCGCCGAAGGTGTCGAGGGTCTGTGCCACGTATCCGAAATGGTCGACGATTTCGGCGCACCCGCACACCTCGAAATCGGTGACGAGCGCGAGTTCAAGATCGTGAAGATGAGCCCGGAAGAGAAGAAGGTTGGTCTGAGCCTGCGCGGTATCGGCGACGACGCCAGCCGTGCAGAGGTCGAGAGCTACAAGTCCAAGGCCTCCGCCTCTTCAAGCACTTCCAACTCTTCCAGCACCACGCTGGGCGATCTGATCAACTGGAAGCGTAGCGAGCGCGAGTAACTCATAGACACGCTCTCTGATAAATAGAACAGCCACCCTTCGGGGTGGCTGTTCTGTTTATGCTGGTAACGACACTCGTTGCCCCATTCTTCGCGGAGCGAAGGGTGGGGTATCGCGCTACGCGCGACCGTTTTAGACTTTTGCCATGCCAACAGGTTTGAAGCGTCATCACGATACCGGCTTTTCCCACTTCATCACCTGTAGCTGCTATCGACACATGCCGTTTCTCGGCAGAGCAGAGGAGCGAGACCAATGTCTACGCATCCTTCGCGAAACGGCCGAAAAATACCAGGCCCGGTTGCGCGGCTTTGTGATCATGCCGGAGCACATCCACCTTATCCTCGGTGAACCTGAAGCCGGATCGATTGCAACTGTCATGCAGGTGGTCAAGCAACGGTCGTCGAAGATGATTCGGAAAATCAGGCCAGACCTGTTCCCAACTCTTACCTCACGCGCTGGAGCGTCGGCCACAATCCCCGTCTGGGAGACGCGGTACTACGATTACTTGATCCCGAACCCCGACAAGTTTGATGAGAAGCTGGCTTATATCCATCTGAATCCGGTCAGACGGGACTTGGTCGATAAGCCAGGAAAGTGGGTTTGGAGCAGCTATCGGGAGTGGGAAGAGCTGTCCGCTCAGCCGATTCGTTATGTAGAAAGCGATGAAACTTCCGGAGGCACAAGATAAAAGCGGTCGCGCACAGCGCGATACCCCACCCTTCGCGATGAAACCGCGAAGAATGGGGCAACGAGTCTTGTGGCTTCAAAGACGCCCGGGGCAGAGATGCATTAAATCCGGGAGAGCTCTTCGAGGTAGGCCTTGAGGACTTCGCGATTCAGCGTGAGGAAGCCGCAGCGGCCTTCGCGACGGACCTCGATCAGACCTGCGGCTTCGAGCTCCTTGATATGGTGCGAGAGAGTAGGAAGGGTGATGTCCTGGGTCTCCTGCAGCTCACCACAGGTCATACAGGTCTCGCGGGCGGAGAGGTCTTTCAGCATCTGCACACGACGCGGCTCGGCCAGAGCGCGGCCAATCAGCGCGAACTCTTTGGGCGTGAGCGTGACCTTCCGGGATGTCATAAAGCGATTATTTCATCTCCCGCGAAGGCGGCTGAGTTGGCGACGATCACGTTTAGAAGGCCGGCCCTCGTGCTGGAACTCAAAGACAGGCATGGACTTGCGCGCTTCGGCGACAAGAGCGCGGGCGGCTTTGCTCTCCTCACTCTCCTGGTAAAGCGCCTGAGCGGCAGCGGCRGGTCCGCGCACTTCACTGAGAGCGAGGACGGTCACCTCGAACGTACCGCCATCGTTGGTGATGCGCAGCCGGTCACCTGGTCTTACCTCTCGTGCGGGCTTAGCGGCCTGCCCGTTGGACAGGATGCGACCAAGCTCACAGGCTTTGACCGCGAGAGAACGGGTCTTGAAGAAGCGCGCGGCCCAAAGCCATTTGTCGATGCGCACATGCGCCGGAACTGCCATAAGAAACATTCTCGCGCGCCGAAACGTCATTCCGCCAGAGCATTTTCCCTGTAGCTGTAGAGTAGGGATTCCGCATCTATGGGCGTTTTCCGCAATGAAAACGCCGCTGCACTTATCTTCCGGGATACCCAGCAACAGGGAAAATGCTCTAGTGATGACAAGCCAAACCTCCACACCCTATGCCATGATCGATTCTATGAAGCACGTTAAGCACGCCGCAGTTGCTGCAGTTTTTTGTCTCTCTGCTCCGGCCTTCTCGCAAGTCGTACCCAGCACGCAAAGCGTACCGAACTCGAAAACCGCATCGACTCCCGCCCAGCCGACGCGCCCGACCGTGAATGAGCAGGTGACGGTGACGGCCTCGCGGCAGGCCCTGTCACTGGATGCCGGCGCGTCCAGCGTGCGCGTGCTTTCGAATGAGGATCTGGATCGCACTCCGGGCTTCACGCTTGATGACCGCTTGAAACAAGTGGYGGGCTTTCAGCTCTTTCGCAGGACGTCGTCGTGGGTCGCCAACCCCACATCGCAGGGCATCTCGCTACGCGGCCTGGGATCGACCGCGGCCTCGCGCACGCTGGTGCTAAGCGACCAGGTGCCGTTGAACGATGCTTTCGGCGGCTGGGTGCACTGGAATGAGGTACCGCGGATGGCGCTGCAGCAGGTGGACTTAATGCGGGGTGGAGCCTCTGACTTGTATGGATCGTCTGCAATCGGCGGAGCCATCAATGTCACTCCTGAAGAGGCCGGACCTCTGCGCTACGGTGCGTCGATCGAGGGCGGTGGATTGAATACAACCGACGGTGATGGCCTGCTGACGCTGGCCAAGGGACCGTGGAGCGGTTTGGGAGCAGTCACACTCTTTCAGACTGACGGATATAAGTTGACGGCTCCGGCAGCGCGCGGCCCAGTCGATGTACCAGCCTTTGTCCATTGGCAGAGCGGACGTGCCGAGATGCGGCGCCGGTTCACGAATGAGCTCTCGGGATTTTTGCGCGGCAACCTGCTGAATGAGAACCGCGGCAACGGAACTCCGCTGACGACGAATGCAACCCGCCTCTGGCGCTACACCGCCGGCAGCGACTGGAACTCCGCTAATCATGGACGCGCCTTCCTGCGGCTTTATGGAGCGGAAGAGAACTACCGCCAGAGCTTCAGCACGGTGCTCGGCGGAACAGCACGCAGCTCAGAGCGTGTGGTGCGTACGCAGAGCGTTCCTTCAGAAGAGCGTGGCTATGCCGCGCAGTGGGCGCGTGGATTCGCCGGAGCACCCGTAACCATTGCCTTCGGTTCGGATCTGCGCGACATCCGCGCAACCAATATCGAGACGCCCTACAGCACCACCGGCGTGGCCCAGGCACAGATCAACACGCGGGCACGGCAGCGCGATAGCGGAGCTTACGCGCTTGGCGTGTGGCAGCCGCGGCACTGGACGCTGCAGCTCTCCGGACGGTATGACCGTTTCTCCATCATCGATCCGAGGCAGATCTCGACACCGGCAGTAACACTGACCGGACGTGGCGAGAATGTCTTCAGCCCGAGGCTGGGTGTGGTGCGCGATATCGGTCGCGGCGTCTCGCTGACAGGATCAGTCTTCCGCGCCTTCCGTGGAGCGACACTGAACGAGCTGTATCGCACCAGCACCGTGGGCACGACGACAACGCTGGCGAATCCGGACCTTCGGTCAGAGAAGGCAACGGGATTCGAGCTGGGTGGCAATGCGACGCTGGCGCATGATGTGCAGCTACGCGCCTCAGGCTTCTGGACGATGGTGAACCGGCCGATCACAACTGTGATTCAGACTCAGACCGCAACAGCCACCACCGACAAGCGCTTCAATGCAGGCCAGCTTCGCAGCCGCGGCATGATGCTGGAGGCGCGCGTGCATCCCATCCGCCCGCTGGTGATCACAGGAGCGTATCAACTCGCGGTTGCAACCGTGACACGCTTCGATCAGCAGCCGCAGCTTGTGAACAAATGGGCTCCACAGGTTCCACGCCACTCCTTTACGCTGACCACCACAGCAGAGAGCAAGCACATCGGACGGTTGAATGTGGTGACGTATGTCAGCGGACGCCAGTATGACGACACGCTGAACACTTTGAAGCTGGGAAGCTATGCGCGCTTTGATGTGCAAGCCGAGCGGGACTTCGCACGGCGCTTTACAGCTTCAGTCGCAGTTCAGAATCTGCTCGACCGGTCGATCGATGCTGGACGGACGGGCGTACTGACATTAGCTGCACCACAGACGGTGACGATGCGACTGGCGATTCATGGCGCAAAATAGTTGATTGGTTGAATTGTTGAATAGTTGAATAGTTGAATGGTTTTCTTGACTGAGTTGAGGTTTGTGGCTTCCTCCCCACCCTAATGTTGTGAATGAGGTGGGGCACCCGTGTCAGGGACGAGGTTTGAAAGCAGCTCCTTCGCTCTGCTCAGGATGACACCTGAGAATTGATGGGGGTGTTCGGAACCATTCAACCATTCAACGATTCAACCAACCAACTCGTGAAAGCGTTAGCTGTAAAGTGTCGCTTCGAACTCCTGCAGGACATCGTCGTTCCAGGCGTGGCTGGAGGTGCGCCAGGTGCTGGCCTGGTCTTCCATGAAGTTGGGGAAGTTGGCGCGGCAGTAGCCGCAACGCTTCTGGAAGTCGAAGATGGCGTGTGCGTATCCGTTTAGGTAGAGCAGTGCCTTCAGGCCGTCTGGTGACCAGACGATAGAGGCGAGGTGTTCGCGCTCAGCGTCGGGAATGTGCTTGACGTTGTAGATGAGCACAGCATCGAGGATGCGGTCGTCGGAGTCTCCGCGGCTTGTATCGATTGCGTAAAAATACGCGGTATCGCCCTCATCCTCAAAGATAACGGCCCACGGCACGGCCGGAGAGAGGGAAGAGAGATAGGCTTTGCCGGGCCGGAACGAGACGGAATCCATACACCTCACGATACACTCAAAGGGGACTCTGACCCGCGAGGTGCGCGGAAGAGCGCATCGCTGGCAATGACCCTTCCACGGATTCAGTTTGGCCGACCGCAGCAACTGGCTGCGCTGTTGCTCCTCGTCTTCTCGCTGCTTGGGCTGTACCGCATTGCCCATGCTCCGTTGACCGAGACCGACTATCGCTACGCCCATTGCGGACGCGAGATGTGGGAGCGTCCTTCCCCGCTGTTGGGGTACTTCACCTCCTGCGGCAACATGCAGGGTGATGGGACATTTGCGTACCGTGTTGCTGGCCTGCCGCTGACCATGCAGCGCTGGACACTGCTCGCCGCTGACCACTTCCGCAAGCCGGAGGACAAGCTTTACCCCGGTGACACGCTGAATGGCTCCACATGGGAGGCGCGGCACCAGTTGTCCTATGTGAACTGGTTGCTGCGGTTGCCTTTTCTCTGCTTTGGCGTATGGCTGGGCGGAGCTCTGTGGTGGGTGGCCCGGCGGCTCTTCGGCAATGAAGGCGGCTTCTTCGCGCTGGGGCTGTACAGTTTCTGTCCTGAAGTCCTGCGTATCTCAACCACGCCGAACAACGAGATCCTGGCGGCATGGGGCATCTTTGGTCTGATCTATACCGGCATTGGTGTGGCACATGCCATGCAGGGACCGCGTTATAAGTGGAAGCCGCGCATCCTGCTGCTGACCTTGGCGCTGGGACTTACCGCGACCGCGCATATTCTGGCCGCGGTGATCGGCTATATCGTCGCCTTCGTCCTGATGTTGTATCTCGCGGAACGCCGTCGCGGGCCGGTGATGCAGGCGATGATGCTGGCGGCTGTGGGCGCCATGGCGATTGTCTTTGCCTTCTTCTCGTTCCGCATAGGACCGTTCAGCTACGTCTTTACAGCAGGAGCGGCACGCTTCTGGTTTTCGCTGAACGGAGCAAGCCTCTTCTTCGCCAACTGGATGGAGAATGCGGCGATTGAGATCGCCCTGCTGGTATCTCTCTTCCTCTGGTTCACGGTACGGCGCTCACGCTACTTCGGCAATACGGTGCCGCTATTGGTGGCACTGTTGCTGCTGCCGATGACCTCGACGAGCGTGCGGTCGGCTCCGTGGATATGGGCGTTGCCTTTCCTGTTCGCCTTTGCCGGCGGCGTCTTTGCGGATGCGCTGGAGACGAAGCAGCGGAAGTTGTTCCTGGCACTGAGTGGGGCGCTATTGGTGGTGCAGTTGCTAGTGGCGGGAGTATGGTTGGTTAGTTGAATGGTTGAATAGTTGAATGGTTTCTTGCCTGGGGGTTACAGCTTGTGGCTTCCTTACCCACCCTAACTCCGTGAGGGTGGGGCACCCGGATATGGAGAAGTAAGAACGACCTTTCGCTGACGCTCAGGATGACACCCTAAATATCGGTGACACTCCAACCATTCAACTATTCAACAATTCCACCATTCAACCATCTAAAAAAATCCCCCGCTCCCAAGACGATGGGGGAACGGGGGCGAGAAGGGTCCAACAGGGGGAGCTTCTAAGCAACCTCTTCCAGCACTGCGGGAGAGCGGCTGACCGTCAGGTTGCCATATGCTGTGACCGGAACGCTGACGATACCTGAGCAGCACTCGCGGAAGATGGAGCTGACTTCGGAGCGGAAGAGGCCGCGTTCTATGGCGGAGTTCTGGCTGATCATGAGCAGTTCCGATCCGCTGCTCCGGATGAGCCTGGGCAGCACACGGCGGGCCTTTCCCTGACCGACGTGAATCTCCACGCGCTGTGCGCTGTCCAGGCTGGTGGCCACCTGGGTCAACCATTCTTCGGCGTACTCCTCGCCCAGCGGAGCCTGCGTACGCAGTGTGTGTGTCAATGAGCCTTCATTCACATCGGGCACGACGTGCAACAGATGCAGCGTCGATCCGGTCTGCGCGGCATATTTTGCAGCATGACGAACATGCGCAAGACCTTCCTCCGGGCTGCTGAGCCAGACGCCGAGGTGACGATCGCTGTTGGCCGCAAGCGCCGACCCGACCATCGTGCGCCCAAGAGTCCACACCGGAATAGGCAGCGTCTGAATCATGCGCGCGCGCAGGGAGCGGTGCCATGGGCGCGGAAGTCCGGTCTGGTCGCTGGGAGGTAAGACAAGTAGGGCATCGCGGTGTCTCTGGCAAAACTCCGAAATGCCCTCCGCCGGATCACCGCTCATCAACACACGCTGGCATTGAGGATAGTTATCGGCCTCGGCGAAAAACGATTGCAGCAACGCGTTGGCGTCGCGATAGAGGATGCGGTCAGCGTCGTAGACATGCAGCAGCGTGAGCTTGCACTGGAGCATATCCACCCAGCGGGCCACGGCAGGAATAACAGCATGGCAGGCATCTGAGAAGTTGGTGGCAAAGATGATGTGACGTGTGTGCTGCAGCATCTGTGTTGCTCCTTTTAGAAGACAAATCCATCCACGGGTTGAACGTCGCCAAGCTGTTTGCGCCGCTCGCGCGGAAGATGTTCGTCGCCCATCTCTTCGCGCAGGTTGAGCTCGATGGTGCGTGAGAGTGCGGTCATCGGCGTGTCGTGAATGGTGTTGTCGAACGGGTTGGAGATCTCGCGGCTCATAAGATCCGCGGCGATGAAGGTAAAGCTGATCAGTGTGCTGGCGATGGGCGTCATCAGGCCGAGGTCTTCAACCAGCGCCAGCGGCAGCAGCCAGCAGAAGGCATCGACAAGCACACGCGGAAGATAGTCGAACTGGCGCGGCAGCGGCGTGTTCTTGATGCGTTCGCAGGCGCCCTGAATATTGGCGAGCGTGGTGAAGTTCTCGTCAATCGCGGTCCAGCGGAAGCTGTCGATCATGCCCTCGTTGCGCGCCTGCTTCACCAGGCGGCCCATGCGGACCAGTAGCGCGGCAGGGACGTTTTTGTACTTCCGCATCTCCTCGGCGATCTCGTTGCCGAGGATGGACTGCAGCTCGGGAAAGGGCGTCTGTTTGCGCAGATGGCAGCGCAAGACATGAGGAAAGGCGATCTGGTGCAGCACAAGCTGATTGCGCAGCGGAATGCGGTCCTCAGGTTCGAGCTCATCGTCGAACATGGTGAGGAACTGCCGCGCCAGGGCGCGCGAAGTATTGACGAGCTGCCCCCAGAGGGAACGCGCCTCCCACCAGCGGCCATAGGCAGCGTTGGTGCGGAAGGCGAGAAAGATGGTCAGAGCCGAGGCCAGGGGAGCAACGGGCAAGCCGTTCAACGAGATCCAGTGATGTTTGAAGACGGTATAGATT